>DATMXC010000257.1:0-2963 GCA_035561915.1 Gammaproteobacteria bacterium | reverse complement strand
TGACATCGTCAAGGTAAACAACATCTCCCACTTTCAGAATCCGCACCACGCCGTCCGCGCCGGTGGCGGTTACGGTGCCGCTGACGATTTTGACGATCCCGATTTGCTGCCCGAGGGGGTTGCTGGTGGTGGAGGTGTTGGCGGTTGTCTTGGCCATGTTAAGTACTCGCTTTTGGTTAAGGGTTTAGGACACCTCTAAAAATGCGTCTTTTGTCTTTATGCGGCGTTGGAATTCTGCTCGGTCGCTCCCGGCGTCCTGCCTCCCGCGACACTAGTACATCCCTGTACGTCGAAATGCGGGGCCGCGAAGCGGCAGACTGCCGTGTACACTCCGCTTTCTCGCAGAATTCCGCCTTGCCTAAAGCCAAAATCCACTATTTTTAGAGGCGCCCTTACTTCTGTTGGGGCTACTATCCGCGCTTCAGCCGTGCCTGGCTATTGGACGTTAGTACCATGTACTTCGGTACTATGAGCAGTCGGAGGGAGGGTATTAGGCTGCTACTGTAGGGGAAGGGGTAGAGTTGTTCAAGATTGTCATATTTGATTTTGCAGGCGTTGATGCGATTGGCCAGGCCTTCGCCGACGAAATTTTCAGGGTATTCTCAGCGCAGCACCCCACTATCGAACTGCACGCTCTCCATGTAAATTCGCAAATAAAGCGGATGATAGAGAGGGCTCGCGCCGGACAAGTTTCTGGTGGGAAATGAGGTGCAGATAGGGCGCTGCGCACCCTAGGCCGAATGAATTCGGCCCTACGCCGATTCTCGATAGCGGTTGACGACCAAGGCGAGCTTCAGCCGGTCGGAGACTTCAAGTTTGCGGAACACGGCGCTGAGATGGGCCTTGACGGTGCGCTCGGTGATACTGAGCTGAGCGGCAATGTGCTTGTTGTTGGCACCCGCCGCCACCAGGCGAGCGATCTCCTGTTCGCGGGGGCTGAGCGTATCGAGATGATGATCGTGCTGATCGGTGAGAGGCTCGCCGGCAGAGGCCTTGAGTGAGCTAAGCTCGGCAATAAGCCGGGGAATAAGGTCGCGGCGCACCCGGATCTCGCCCTTTTGCACCAGATCCACGGCCTTGACGAGCAGGGCGGGTTCCATCGTCTTTGCGCAATAGCCCCTTACCCCCCGTTTAAGGGCAAACAACTCCTCGTCTTCATCGAGGATTTCGCTGAATACCAGGATGTGAGTCGCAGGATGCAGCTTGCGTAGTGCGGCTATGCCTTGGGTACGTTGCAGGCCTGTCAGGTCCAGATCAAGTAGCAGCACGGCAGGCTTGAGTTGGGGCAACGCCTGTTTGAGCGCGGCGAGGTCGGCGACTTCGTGCAGGGGGAACAGCCCCTGGAGGGCCTGTCGCCAGCGCCGGCGCACTGCGGTCATCGAACTGGCGATTAGAATCATATGCGTTGTCGGGGTTGGGTGTCCTACCTTAAGAGCATATCGGCAGCGTAGGCCATTCCTTTAAGAGGTATCAACGCTCGCGTAGCGCTACTTCCCGGGTCTTGAGTATGGGCTTGAGCAGGTAGTCAAGCACGGACTTTTGACCGGTGAGGATATCCACGGTGACCGTCATGCCGGGGATAATGGTGAGCGGCTTGTTTTCCGCACCACGATAGTCGCGCTTCTGGGTGCGCACGCGGATCAGGTAATAGCTGTCTTTGTTCTGGCTATGCTCGTCTACGATAGTGTCGGCGCTGATGTGCTCCAGCGTGCCGGTGAGTCCGCCGTAAATCGAATAATCATAGGCGGTGAACTTCACCACGGCCTCCTGGCCGGGGCGCAGAAAGGCGATGTCCTTCGGCCGGATGCGCGCCTCCACCAGCAGCGTGTCATCGGTGGGCACGATCTCCAGGAGATCCATGCCCGGCTGAATCACGCCCCCGATAGTGGTGACCTTGATCTGTTTGACGAGGCCCTTGACCGGTGATTTCACCACCGTGCGGGCGAAGCGATCCTGCAAGGCGGTGTTGGACTCCGTGAGGCCGGAAAGCTCCGCCTTGGTTTTGTTCAGCTCTTCTTGTGCCTCGTTGCGGAAGGTCGCGACCAGATCTTCAATCTTCTTCTCGGCCTCGGAGATCAAGGATTCCAGTCTGGGTATGGCAAGCCGGCTGGCATCGAGATCGCCCTTGAGTTCGGCGGCCTGGCGCTCGAGGCGCAGCAGTTCCACCTCCGACAAGACGCCCTGCTCCATCAGCGGTCGGCTCAGGTTCAGTTCTTTAACCACCAGATCGTAGCTCTGGCCCTGCTGCCCTTGCTTGGAGCGCAGCTCGACGAGTTGTTGTCTCTTTTGATCGGCCTGTTGCCGCAGGATGCTGACCTTGGTCTCAAGATCGCTCTTTCTGGAGAGGTACAAGGCCTTTTCATTCTGCACCAGATCCGGTGCGTCCTTTTCCAATTCCGTGGGCACGACAAACTCTGTCTGCGTGACCTCGGCGTTAAGGCGCGCGGCCTTGGCGGTCAAGGCGACATATTTGGAGCGGCCCTCGCGGTAAGACGACGAAAACCGGGTGTCGTCTATCTTCAGCAGCACCTGGTCTTTTTCGACGGCCTCGCCCTCGTGCACCAATAACTCCGAGAGGATGCCGCCTTCCAGATTCTGGATGACCTGCACCTGGCTCGACGGGATCACCTTACCCTCGCCGCTGGTGACTTCATCCAGCTTTGCGAAATACGCCCAAACCAACCCGACCAAAATGAACAACAGCGTGCCCCACAAGATCAGGTGACTGAACACGCGCGGACCCAACAGCGCGGCGGCGCTGGTTTCGCGCATGAATTCGATATCGTCTTGGGTGATGTCTCTCGGCATGGCTTATTCCAAATCTCATTCAAAACAACGATTCACCGCAGAGGGCGCGGAGGAGAAACAAACTCCTTTGATGTTATTCCCTTGCATCCTTGATGGTTTGTGTATTTTCCTTCGTGTTCCTCTGCGTCCTCTGCGGTGAATTATATTTACTTCTT
>DATMXC010000256.1:0-9280 GCA_035561915.1 Gammaproteobacteria bacterium | reverse complement strand
CACCCAACGCGATCCGACTGCCCGTAAGCAGAGCCGCCGCCTCGGCCAGATACAAGGCCGGCGGACACACCACCACCTCGGCCGTTTTGACTTGGGCCATGCCTTGCAAAATATCCCCGATCAGCAACCGGGTAACGGCCTTGGAACCGTTCATCTTCCAGTTCCCAGCCACGAGTTTTTGGCGACTCATGCGACCCTCCTAAAAGCCGCCAAGCTTACTGAGCTTCCATAAAAATAGCAATTTGCTATTTGCAATCGCCAAATGGAAAAACGGCGCTTTTGACAGCCTATTACGGCTGAGGCATCATTTATTTGTTAGCTGGTGAGCGGCTGCTCGGCCTTCGTTGTTAAGCGTTTATGAAAGGAGCGACGGGAATGAAGATGCTTGAAAATAACCTCTGGGTTGCTGAAAAAGCGTTTCGTCTATTTGGCGCGGATTTCGGGAATAGAATGACGGTAGTGAAGTTGGCTGATGGCGGACTTTTTGTACATTCCCCCATCGAGTTAGACAGTAACATCGAGGCTGGCATTAAAAGCCTCGGTCCGGTTTCATTGATAGTAACGCCTAATAGCTTTCATGGCCTGTACGTTAATGAGTGGCTTTTGGCATTTCCCGAGGCGAGACACATCACAGTAAACGGAACCGGAGCGGCGACGCCTTCCACCACCCTATCGGACTCAACGTGTCGTCTTTGGGAACCAGAGATAGCGTCATTGCACGTTAATGGGATCAACAAACTTAACGAGTACGTGTTTTTCCACAAACAAAGCCGCACCCTTATTCTTACAGATCTGGTTTTCAACGTAGGTACTGACATCTCCTGGTGGTCTAAAGTATTTTTCCGGTTAAATGACACCTATGGCAAGTTCGGTCCTACACGGTTACTCCGGTCCATGGTGGATAATCGTGAGGCGCTGCGTGCGTCTATCAACCGAATTCTGGATTGGAATTTTGAGCGGATCATCATGTCGCATGGACATATCGTCGAGAAGGATGGCAAAAAAATGCTGCGAAATGCATTTGCCAGGTACTTGATAAGCCCCTCGGACCGACGCCGCGTGCCGAAACTGCCCTCTTTGTCCCGCTGTGGTTGAGGAATACCTACAACGCCCTGCCTTGACTTACAGGGCTGTAATATCCGACGTATCGGACGCTGCCTGGATGACTATTCCGGCAAGGTAGTGGACGAGTGCTTCGACTTGCTCCTCGTCTTGGCCTTCGACCATGACGCGAAGCAGAGGCTCGGTACCGGAGGGGCGCAGCAGCACCCTACCCCGCCCCGCGAGTTGCGCCTCGGCCTCACGCACCGCATCTTGCAGCAATTTGGATTTCATGGGCTTGCAACGGGGTTCGAGCGGTACGTTGATCATGCGCTGAGGATATTTCGTCATGCCCGCTTTCAACTCGCTCAGGGTGCGGCCGGAGTTGATCATGGCGGCAATGACCTGCAGGGCGGAGACGATACCGTCGCCGGTGGTGGTGCGGTCCAGGCAAATGATATGGCCGGAGGATTCGCCACCAAGCATCCAGCCGCCTTGCTGGAGCATGTCGAGCACGTAACGGTCGCCCACTGCGGCGCGCTTGAGTTCGATGCCGAGTTGTTGCAAGGCATGCTCGAGGCCGAGATTGCTCATGTGCGTGCCGACCACCACGTTGGAGTGCCCTGCATGCCCGCGCCTTGATTGCGCGATGATGAACAGCAGTTCATCGCCGTCTACGATTTCGCCTTGATGATCCACCATGATGACGCGGTCACCGTCACCGTCGAAGGCGATGCCAAGTTCGGCACCCCTGGCCAGCACCTCGGCGCACAGCGCCTCCGGGTACGTGGAGCCGCACTGTTCATTGATATTGAGGCCATCGGGCTGGGCGCCGATCTTATAGACATCTGCGCCCATTTCTTCAAAGACGCGAGGGGCGATGTTATAGGTGGCGCCGTGGGCGCAATCCACCACGATCTTCATGCCGCGCAGGTCTATGCTGCGCGGGATGGTGCTCTTGCAAAATTCGATATAGCGCCCGCCGGCATCGGGCATGCGTTCAGCCTTACCGAGCAGCGCCGAGTCCACGGTCTGCATGGGCTTTTCAAGCTCCGCCTCGATGGCGAATTCGATGTCATCCGGAAGCTTGGTGCCGCGCGCGGAGAAGAATTTGATGCCATTGTCGTAGTGAGGGTTGTGCGAGGCGCTGATGACGATACCTGCCTGGGCATGCAGGGTGCGGGTGAGGTAGGCGATGGCGGGTGTAGGCATCGGGCCCAACAGGCGGATATCCACACCGGCCGCGGTGAGCCCTGCCTCCAGCACCGATTCAAACATGTAGCCGGAGATGCGGGTGTCCTTGCCGATCAGCACCTTGCTGCCGTTGCCCTCGCTGCCCAGCACGCGACCCACCGCCCAGCCGAGCTTGAGTACGAACTCGGCATTGATCGGTGCTATTCCTACCCTGCCACGGATGCCATCGGTACCGAAGTATTTTTTTTGCACGGCATATTTCCTAATTAGCTTTGCAGCACGGCAGTATATAACTTGAGTGCCTCGACCGTGGCGCGCACATCGTGCACCCTGACCAGCACCGCGCCTCGTGCGACGGCCAGCACGGCGGCTGCGAGGCTGCCGTAGAGACGCTGAGTCACCGGGCGGTCTAATACCACCCCTATCATGCTCTTGCGAGACAGGCCCACCATGATGGGTAGTCCCAATTTCCCCAGTTCATCGAGGCGTTTCAGGAGGCTTAAATTATGCTCCAATTGCTTGCCAAAACCAAAGCCTGGGTCCACCACCAGACGTTCCCTGGGGATGCCGTGCCGGACACAGGCCTGCACACGCTCAGCCAGAAAGGCGCAAACTTCTTGAACGACATCGCTATAGTCGGGCTGCTGCTGCATCGTGCCGGGCTCGCCCTGCATGTGCATGAGACAGATCGGGACACTGAGTCTACGATTGATATCTGCGGCGGCCTCTAAAGCGCCCGTCAGCCGCAGGGCGCGTACGTCATTGATCATTCCCGCGCCGGCCGCCACCGCGGCGCGCATGACCTCGGGTTTGCTGGTGTCTATCGAGATGGGAACGGGAAGTTCGGCGCTGAGGGCCTCGATCACAGGGACGATACGATCCAGCTCTTCTTGGACAGAGACGGCCGGGGCGCCCGGTCGAGTGGATTCGCCGCCGACATCAATGATAGCGGCGCCCTCCTCGACCATCTGCTTGGCGCGCTCGACGGCGGCTTGTGGCGATAAAAAATCACCCCCGTCCGAGAAGGAGTCGGGGGTGATGTTGAGGATGCCCATGACTTTGGGCTGGCCTAAGTCAAGGATTTTACCCTTGCAGTTAAGCTTATAAAGGAGAGCGGCCATTGCAGACCAATGGCTAGGGAAGACTTCCTAGCTCCTGTTTCTAGTGTTCTCCCGCCGGGCCGCCGATCTTGCCGGGCGCCTTGTCGTCCTTAACCGAGATCTCGCCTGCACTGCGCGGCGGCTTGGTCTGCACGTCTGTACTGTCTTGCGGCGGGCGCGGCGGTTTGCCCGTCATGATATCGTTCATTTGCAGACTGTCTATGGTCTCGTACTTGATCAGCGCCTCGGCCATCAGATGTAATTTATCGAGGTTGGTATTGAGTATCTGCGTAGCGCGCTCGTAGTTGCGATCTATGATGGCGCGGATCTCCTCGTCTATTACGTGCGCGGTCTCATCCGATACCATTTTGTGCCGTGACACACTGTGGCCAAGAAACACCTCGCCCTCGTCTTCGCTGTAGGTGAGCGGTCCGAGTTTCTCGGACAAGCCCCATTTGGTCACCATGTTGCGGGCGATTTCGGTAATACGCTGGATGTCGTTGCTGGCGCCGGTGGTGACCGCCTCCGCACCGAAGACCAACTCTTCGGCGACGCGCCCACCGAACATGCTGCAAATCTGGCTTTCCAGGCGCTGTTTGCTATAACTGTAACGATCTCCCTCCGGCAGGAACATCGTCACACCCAAGGCCCGGCCGCGCGGGATGATGCTCACCTTGTAAACCGGGTCGTGCGCGGGCACGGTCAAGCCCACGATGGCGTGCCCGGCCTCGTGATAAGCAGTGAGCTTTTTCTCCTCTTCGCTCATGACCATGGAGCGGCGTTCGGCGCCCATCATGATCTTGTCCTTGGCCTTCTCGAAATACTCCATGTTCACCAGGCGGCTGTTGGAACGCGCGGCGAACAGGGCCGCCTCGTTCACCAGATTGGCAAGGTCGGCGCCGGAGAAACCCGGCGTGCCGCGTGCGATCACAGCGGCGTCCACGTCATCACTGATGGGCACCTTGCGCATATGCACCTTAAGGATTTGTTCACGACCGCGCACATCCGGGAGCGGCACCACAACCTGGCGGTCGAAACGGCCGGGCCGCAGTAACGCGGGGTCGAGCACGTCGGGCCGGTTAGTGGCGGCGATGACGATCACGCCTTCACTGCCCTCGAAGCCGTCCATCTCGACCAGCAATTGATTCAGAGTCTGCTCACGCTCGTCATGGCCGCCGCCGAGGCCCGCGCCACGGTGCCGCCCAACCGCGTCAATCTCATCTATGAAGATGATGCACGGCGCGTGCTTCTTGGCCTGCTCGAACATGTCGCGCACGCGCGAAGCCCCGACGCCCACAAACATCTCCACAAAATCCGAACCGGAGATGCTGAAAAACGGCACCTTGGCCTCGCCGGCAATGGCCTTGGCAAGCAGCGTCTTACCGGTACCGGGGTTGCCGACCATCAACACGCCGCGCGGGATCTTGCCACCCAATTTTTGGAACTTGCCAGGGTCGCGCAGAAACTCTACGAGTTCAGCCACTTCCTCTTTGGCCTCGTCCACACCCGCGACATCTGCAAAGGTGATTTTTACCTGGTCTTCGCCGACCATGCGTGCGCGGCTCTTACCGAACGACATGGCACCGCGTCCGCCAGCACCGCCCTGCATCTGACGCATAAAGAAAATCCACACACCGATCAACAGCAGCATGGGGAACCAGGAAATAAACATCTGCATGAGCAGGCCCTGCTGCTCGGGCGGGCGCGCATCAATCTTGACGCCATTGTTAAGCAGGTCGCCGATCAACCCGGGGTCGCCCGGATTATAGGTCGTGAATCTTTCGTCATTGTCCTTGATGCCACGAATGACACGGTCTTCGATACTCACCTTCTGTACCTTACCGGCCTTCACATCACCGATAAACTGGGAATACTCTATCGGTTGTACGGCAGCCTGACGCGGACCGAAATTATTGAACACCGACATCAGGACGATGGCGATCACGACCCATAAGATCAAATTTTTGACGATGTCATTCAAGATGGATGTCCTCTGTTCACTTTCTATAGCTAGCTTATCACACTACCGGCCTGGAACTAACGGCTCGCCTGGTAAAGTACTGATGCAATTGAGTATTAGACGCGGCTAACCCGTATAGTTCCGCGCCAAAAGATATACTTCACGGGTGCGGGCCCTGGAGGCCTTGGGTTTGCGCACCAGGATTTGCTTAAAAGAGCGGCGCAGGTCCTTGCACAGTTCATCAAAGCCGCTGCCCTGAAACACCTTGATGAGGAGGTCGCCTCCCGGAGCTAGCACATCGCGTGCCAGCGCCAGGGCAAGTTCAGCCAAATACATCACGCGCGGCTGGTCTACACTGTTCATACCGCTCATATTGGGGGCCATGTCCGATATTACAAGCCCCGCCTTGGCCGCGCCCAAGGTGCCCAACAGTTTTTGATAAACCTCGTCCGACGTGAAATCGCCCTGTATAACCTCAACGCCTTCGAGAGGCTCCATCGGCAGAATATCCAAGGCCAGCACCCGGCCTTTACTACCCACTTTCTGCGCCGCGTACTGCGCCCACCCCCCCGGCGCGGCGCCGAGATCCACCACCGTCATGCCCGGCTTGAGGAGGTGATCCTTCTCATCTATCTCTATGAGCTTGTATATCGAGCGGGCCCGATAGCCTTCCTGTTGGGCGCGCTTGACGTAGGGATCGTCAAAATGTTCTTTGAGCCAGCGGTGGCTGGTTTTGGAGCGGGGCATAATTTTGGAGTGTGAATCGCCTTCGGCGAGGTTGATTTTGATTTAATCGGGGTCTCGCCCCCGAAGGCGAGGTACTTTTTCTTGCGTGGCCAAGAAAAAGTACCCAAAAAGAAGGCCACCCGGAGGCTGGGTCGCTAACGCGACTGCCCTGCGTTGCTCGCCGGCCAGCGGGCGCGCCCAACAGGCCATCCTTGGCCTGATGGGCGCGTTCGGGTATCCCTACCCGAACCCTGACGGGCTGATCCTTGTCCGGCTGCGCTACTCGGCTGCGCCTACGGGACCCAATAAAACCAATAAACCCTGAGCGTGGTGTTTTTCCTTCCCCTTAGTCAAGCCGAGCACCGAGGGAGGCGAGGATAAGGCCCGTAGGGGCGCGGCAGGGAGGCCGCGCGTTCGCCATCAGCACAGGTACGTGCTGTTGGCGAACCCCCGAGCCGACCGAGGCGCACAGGGGAGCCGCGACAGCGGCCGCAGACTTGGGGTGGCCTTTTCTTTGGATACTTTCTTTTGGCCACGCAAAAGAAAGCACCCAGCCGCCGGGCTGCCCCCCGCATTAAAATACCGTCGCAGCAAGCGACTCAACTTGATCCAACCTACTTTTTATCCCTATCCAGCCCAAATACCACCAACCCCAATCCCAATAAACTCGTCGCCAGATAGAGCAGCGAGGAAATCCCATGTAACATGCCAAAGCGCCCTGCTTCGGCGCTGCCCGGAACAAACCCTTGTGGGGTGGCTGCTTTCAGCACCTGCATCATGGGTTGCAACATAAACTCACCGATAGCCACCATGAGCAACATGGCCAGCAGCACCCACACCTGCCAGATACGGCGCCACTCACGCCCCGCCTGATAGATCACAGAGACCAGCAGCAGCGTACCGCACACCAGGCCTATGTAACTCATGATGCCGAAGAGGCGGCCCGCGATACCGCCCGCCACGAAGCGATCGAAAATCATATTAAACAGCACCGGCACCGCGACGTAACCGACGGCCCATAGACCGCCCACCCAAAAGGTCAAGAGAATGCGCTGGCTGACGGTATTAAAACGCATGGCCGGACTTAAATGTAACGCACCGCAACGATCTCATATTCCTTGTTGCCGGAGGGCGTTTGCACCACCGCGATATCGCCCTCCTCTTTGCCAATCAGCGCACGTGCGATGGGCGAGCTGATGGAGATCATACCCGTCTTGATATCGGCCTCATCATCGCCGACGATTTGGTAAGTGACTTCTTCGCCGGTTTCTTCGTTGACGAGATCCACGGTCGCGCCGAACACTACCTTGCCCTGCGCATTCACGGTGCTGACGTCTATCACCTGGGCATTGGAAATTTTTCCCTCCAGGTCGGCGATGCGGCCCTCGATAAAGCTCTGCTGATTCTTGGCGGCGGCGTATTCGGCGTTTTCCTTGAGATCCCCGTGTGCGCGCGCCTCGGCGATGGCCGCAATCACCCGCGGACGCGCCACGGATTTGAGCTCATGCAATTCCTCGCGCAGTTTTTGCAAGCCCTTTATCGTTATGGGTACCTTGTTCATGCAGACAGTTCCTTGTGCAAATCCTGTAGGCGATTCACATCCTGCGCCGAGAGTTCTTTGAGCGCAAGACACACCGCCCTCGCCCCGGCCAGAGTAGTAGTGTAGCTCACCTTGTGCTGTAGCGCCGCCCTCCTGATCGCAAAGGAAGCAGTGCTCGCCTGACGCCCTTCCACCGTGTTGACGATAAAGCTGATTTCGTCGTTTTTAATCATGTCCACGATGTGCGGGCGACCCTCGCCCACTTTGTTGACCACCGTGTGCGTCACGCGCGCTTGTTCAAGCACCTTGGCCGTGCCGCGCGTAGCAAAGACCTCAAAACCTTGTTCAACCAGCGCCGCGGCAACCTCCGGCAATTGCGGTTTGTCGGTGTCGCGCACGCTCAAGAATGCGCGTCCGCCGCGCGGTATGCTGACGCCCGCCCCCTGTTGCGACTTGGCGAAGGCCTCGCCGAAGCTGCGTCCTACACCCATCACCTCGCCGGTGGATTTCATCTCCGGCCCGAGCAGGACATCCACCCCCGGGAATTTGATGAAGGGGAATACCGCCTCCTTCACCGAATAGTAATGCGGGATTACCTCTTTAGTGACGCCTTGCGCGGCGAGAGTCTTGCCTATCATACAGCGCGCGGCGATGCGCGCGAGTTGTAGACCCGTGGCCTTGGAGACAAACGGCACGGTACGCGATGCGCGCGGGTTGACCTCCAGGACGTAGACCTGACCGTTCTGAATCGCAAACTGTGCGTTCATCAAACCAATCACATGCAGCTCTAAGGCCATGACGCTCATCTGCCGCCGCAATTCATTTTGTAGGACGGCACTCAAACTGAAGGGCGGCAGCGAACACGCCGAATCACCGGAGTGTATACCCGCCTCTTCAATGTGTTCCATGATCCCGCCGATCAATACCTGCCTGCCGTCGCAGATCGCATCCACATCCACCTCGATGGCGTCGCGCAAGAACCGGTCGAGCAGCACCGGTGAGTCATTGGAGACCTGCACCGCCTCACGCATGTAGCGGCGCAGATCCTCCTCGTGATACACGATCTCCATCGCCCGTCCGCCCAACACATAAGAGGGGCGCACCACCAGCGGGTAACCGATTTCCTGCGCCAGGCGCACCGCTTCATCGCTGTTGCGCGCGGTCCGGTTGGGCGGCTGATGCAAGCCGAGCTTGGAAATCATTTGCTGGAAGCGTTCGCGGTCTTCGGCGAGGTCTATCGAGTCGGGCGTGGTGCCGATAATCGGCGCGCCTGCGGCTTCCAACGGCCGGGCGAGCTTGAGGGGCGTCTGCCCGCCGTATTGCACGATCACGCCCTTGGGCCGCTCGACACGAATAATCTCCAGTACGTCCTCCAGCGTCAGCGGCTCGAAATACAGACGATCAGAAATGTCGTAATCGGTGGACACGGTCTCCGGATTGCAATTGACCATGATGGTCTCGTAGCCTTCCGCGCGCATCGCGAGTGCCGCCTGCACGCAGCAGTAATCGAATTCGATGCCCTGGCCGATGCGGTTGGGGCCGCCGCCCAGCACCATGATCTTGTCACGCGCAGTGGGCGTGGCCTCGCACTCTTCTTCATAGGTGGAGTAGAGGTACGCCGTCGCAGTGGCGAACTCGGCGGCGCAGGAGTCCACACGCTTGTAAACCGGGTGCACGTTCAACCGTTCGCGCAGCGCACGTATTTCATGTTCACTGGTG
>DATMXC010000255.1:0-13955 GCA_035561915.1 Gammaproteobacteria bacterium | reverse complement strand
ACCCGGATGGCTCACCCTACCATAGCCCCTCCATCAACGCCGGCAACCCGCTGCTGATCAGTCTCGATCTGCTCATCGAGCAAGGCTGGCTGAGCGCGCAAGACCGAACCAGCCTGGCGAACCCGGCTCCGGACTACATCGGGCAACGTCACACCTTGCTAAAACATGCCTATCAAGGCTTTTTGCACAAGTCTTCGAAGACCGAGCACGATGCGTTAAACGCATTCGTGGCGCAACAGGCCCGTTGGCTCGAGGATTACGCCCTGTATCAGGCCCTTAAACAGGCCCACGACGAAGCCGGCTGGATACATTGGCCCACCCCGCTGCGGGATCGAGAACCCGCGGCCCTGCAACAGGCTGCTCTCGATTTGCAGGAAGCCATCGCCCAGGTTCGTTTCGAGCAGTTCGTCTTCTTTCAACAATGGTCCGGCTTAAAGGCCTACGCCAATAACTCCAGCATACAGATGTTCGGTGACATGCCGATCTTTGTGGCCCACGACAGTGCCGACGTCTGGGCTCATCGGCATTATTTCCAGCTCGACGCCGCAGGTCACCCTCTCACCGTAGCGGGAGTGCCACCGGATTATTTCAGCCCGCAAGGACAACGCTGGGGACATCCTCACTATCACTGGGAACGCATGCAGCAGGACGGTTTTCGTTATTGGATGGAGCGCGTAGAGACCCAGCTACAGCTCTATGACCTGCTCCGCATAGATCACTTCCGCGGCTTCGAGGCCCATTGGGAAATCCCCGCGGGCGATGCCACGGCCATCAACGGCCGGTGGGTGAAAGTCCCCGGCGATGCCTTGTTCACGGCATTGCAGCAGCGCTTCGGCCCGTTGCCTCTGGTGGCCGAGGATCTGGGCGTCATCACCACCGATGTAATCGCCTTACGAAAAAAATACGGACTGCCCGGCATGAAGGTCTTGCAGTTCGCCTTCGACGGCACTCAGCACAATCCTTATCTTCCCCATCAACACGAACACAATTGTGTGGTGTATACCGGCACCCATGACAACGACACCACGTTTGGCTGGTTCTACAGCCTCTCTCACGACGCCAAAAATTACGTAGACGATTATCTGGGCTCGCCCGGCGAACCGATGCCCTGGCCGCTCATACGCGCCGCGCTGGAATCCGTCGCCAACCTGGCGATGTTACCT
The DNA here is from genome assembly GCA_035561915.1 of Gammaproteobacteria bacterium. Taxonomy (GTDB): domain Bacteria; phylum Pseudomonadota; class Gammaproteobacteria; order SURF-13; family SURF-13; genus JACPZD01. The sequence goes on along the minus strand of DATMXC010000255.1, from coordinate 12,792 downwards.
ATGCAGGACATCTTAAGTCTCGGCAGCGAACACCGCATGAACACGCCGGGCACCATCGAAAATAACTGGAAGTGGCAGTTTAGCTGGGAGCAAGTCACACCGGACATCCCTGAGCGGCTGCAACATCTCACCCGGCTTTACGGCCGGAGTTAGCGAAATGAGGTAAGCACCATGCTTGATCATATCGGTATTGATGTCAGCGATTACGAGAAGAGCAAGGCCTTCTACAAAAAGGCTTTAGCTCCCTTGGGCTATCAATTGATTATAGAGATCATGAGCCACGCGGGTTTTGGTGTTGATGGAAAGCCCGATTTCTGGATCAGCCAAGGAAAGGCGACTACCCCACCAGTGCATGTGGCTTTTCAAAGTAAAAACCGGGCGACGGTAGGAGAGTTCTATGACGCCGCAATCAAAGCCGGTGGGAAAGATAACGGGCCACCGGGTATAAGGGCGCATTATCACCCCAATTATTACGGCGCCTTTGTGTTAGATCCGGATGGGCACAACATCGAGACGGTATGTCATGATCCGGAGTGATGAGCATTGTGTCTACCATAGATGGTGTTTGGCAGTGCGCTCACCTATGCCATCTATTTGATCGGCAGTGCTTCGATCATCTCCCGCATCGGCAGCGTCCGCTTTACTGCTTACTCCATGACAGTGACTAGTATCGCCATCGTACTGCACTTCCTTTTCACTCACGATATGGCAAGCCTCAAGCAGCCTTCCGCCGTGTAGGTACTCGCCATCGCGATGGCGTTGCTCTCTACGGTGTTGCCTGCGTTTTTTGTTTCTGAGGCGTTAAACCGCATCGGGGCAAAAAAGGCCTCGATCATCGGTTCGGTCGGCCCGGTTTCAACCCTGCTACTCGGTGTGATTTTTCTGAATGAAACGATAACGGCGATGCAACTTCTGGGTACGGGTCTCGTCATCGCAGGGGTGTTATGGATCAGTCTACATAAGGCGGTGTAATGCGCAGCTTAGAATGCTAGACTAACAGCCTGCTAACGCGATCCAAAAAAATGAGACGCTCCGCCAACATGCCGATGACCGGTCGAATTCGTCACAGCGCATTTGCACCTGCCTGGTGGTTATCCAACGCACATCTGCAAACCCTTTGGGCGAGCATCATTCGCCGCATCCCCAAACCCGTGACGCGGCGTGAACGGCTGGAATTGCCGGATGGCGATTTTGTAGACCTGGACTGGACACCCGGCGGCTCCGGACCGCTCGTGATTGTGCTGCACGGCCTGCAAGGCTCGCTCAATTCACCCTATGCGCGCGGGATCATGGGCGCCTTACAGAAACGCGGCATGCGTGGGGTATTCATGCACTTTCGCGGTTGCAGCGGCGTGTCCAATCGCCTGCCTCGCTTCTATCATTCCGGCGATACCGGTGATTTGAATACCCTGATCAACATCCTGCGCGAGCGTGAACCCGGCACGCCGCTTGCCGCCATCGGTTACTCTTTAGGCGGTAACGTGCTGTTAAAGTGGCTGGGCGAACAGGGCATCAACGCGCCGCTGCAAGCCGCCATCGCGGTCAGTGCGCCCTTTGATCTCAGCGACTCTGCATGGAGATTGGAGCGCGGCTTTTCGCAGGCTTATCAATATCATTTGCTGCGCTCTCTGCGCCTCTCTGTTGAGAAAAAATTTAGACACATGCCAGCACCCATCGCGCTGGATAACCTTGAAAACTTACGCACGTTTACAGAGTATGACGACGCCGTCACCGCCCCTCTGCATGGGTTTGCCGGCGTGGACGACTATTACCGGCAATCGAGTTGCCGCCGCTACCTCAAGCATATCCGCATCCCGACTTTGATTCTGCATGCCGCCGACGATCCGTTCATGACGCCCGCAGCCATCCCACAGCAGGACCAGCTTTCCCCTTCGGTCATCCTGGAACTCTCGGCCCGTGGCGGCCATGTCGGTTTCATTAGCGGCAACTCTCCGTGGCAGGCCTGTTACTGGCTGGAGCAACGCATACCGGACTTTATTTTATCCTCCCTGACTGAGCCCATCCAGGATGAAAAGGAGTGGGATGACGACACTGAGTGGTTGCCAGATCAGGCGGATGTAGCGCCTATCCCCTCGGAAACCGGCCATGACCATAGACTACATCCAATTAAGTAAACAACTGGTCTCCCTGATCGTGGTGCTGGCGCCGATAGACGTCATGCCGTTGTATCTTTCACTCACCCGCGACATGACAATCCAACAGCGCAACAGGATACTGCGCCGCATGATTCTCACGGTCATTGTGACACTGCTGTTTTTCCAGTACAGTGGTTTATATTTATTCAGCGTGATCGGCATCAGCCTGCCGAGTTTCCAGGTAGCCGGCGGGCTCATTCTGGCCTCGATGGCTTGGTCTATGTTGCATGCCACCCACTCACGCATCCAGACCACCCCAGAGGGCCAGGAATACGTAGATCGCGAGGACATCTCCATCGTCCCGCTCGGCATTCCCATGCTCGCGGGGCCGGGGACGATTACCACCGTCATCCTGTATGCCCAGCAGCAACAAGGGAACCTCAGCGGCCACATTCAACTCAGCGCTACTATTTTAGTCACCGCGCTGGTGTTGTATATTCTGTTTCGGTTGGCGGGGCCGTTATTTGATAAACTGGGCCCTACAGGTGCCCGCGTGGCGACCCGCATTATGGGTATGCTGCTGCTGGCGCTCGCCGCTGAGTTTGTATTGAAAGGGATTAGTGCAACGTTTGCTGGTTAGTAATGTCTAGACTCTGTCTGAATTCTGAGATCTTAGCGGAGATATGCATTCTCTCTTGACACAAGATTCATTTCTTGGCTTCATTAGGGGTAAGGCACAACGGGCTGCCGCCCTCATAAAGACCGGACCCACCAAAATGCATCTGCTAACCAAAAAAGAGGGGGTACCCACTTGAATATAGACGCTGTTCGCAGGGCCTACAGGCGTTACGCAGGCCTTTATGATTTTGGCTTCGGCCAGGTAATGCACCCGGGCCGCGAAGCGGTCATCCATAGCATGAACTGCCTGCCGGGCGATCGTATCCTGGAGGTCGGGGTCGGTACCGGCCTGTCGCTCCCCCTTTATCCGCGCGATGTGGAGGTGGTAGGCATTGATATTTCGCCGGAGATGTTACAGAAGGCGCATGATCGTAAAGAACGGTTCGGCCTGAATCATGTAACCTCGTTGGCAGTGATGGATGCCGAGCAGATGAGCTATCCGGCCAACAGTTTTGACAAGGTCGTCGCTATGTATGTGGCCTCCGTTGTGCCTCATCCCATCAAACTGGTCAACGAGATGCGGCGCGTCTGCAAACCGGAGGGAAGACTGTACATCGTCAATCATTTCCAAAACACCAACCCATTCATCTCACGCTTTGAGCGTCTGATCGCACCTTTTTCCGGACTGCTGGGATTCCGGCCTGACTTTTCTCTGGAGACCTTTGTGCTGGACACACAGCTCGACATCATCGAGCATCACTCTGTGAATTTGTTTGGCTATTGGAGTCTGCTTGAGGCGCGTAACAATAAAGACATCTTGGACGACGGCCTGGCGGCGCAGGCCACGGCCTGACGGCTTACTGATCCAGCTTTTCTACCTTAATCAACACCCTACTCTGCTCGCTGCTGAGGCCGCGAGTGGAGTAGACGATACCACCCTCGGCCGAACTCTGTCTCTGCACCGCACCACCGAGGTCCAGCCACTCGCCGAGCTTTCCGCTGACGGTGGTGTGTGACGCTTGAATGTCAATCTTGCCACCGCCTTCCCGACTGAGAACGGCGCGGTGCGGCGCGATTTCTACTGTCACTTCATCGCCATGAATACGCGGCAACACACTAAACCCGGTAGTGAGATCTTTATAACTGATGCTGTTGTATACAATGGGCTGCGGGGCAAGGATAAAACCGGGCTCGGCGACCGGTACCGATTCGCCGATTTCGATGAAGGCAGGAGTCCCCTCTAACACTTGCAGTTGCTGCGTGTTGCGATCGTCTCGCAGCGTATCGGTGCGGGTGATGCGCACCTCCGCTCCCGCTTGCTCGCGCGGGTCGTCTCTGCCCACGGTCGTCACAACCTTGCCGCTGCGGATATGGCCGGACACTTCGGCTGCACTGCTCTCGCGGCTTCTGTTCACGTCTTGCTTGACTGTAATCATCAGCCGATGCGGGGCGACGTCAAGGGCGGCTAGCGCCTGCTTGATTTGTTCAAGATTTCCGGGCGTAGTGCGCACGACCAGTTGATTATTCATGCCGCTGATCGCACCTTCCTTGTCGAGCAACGGCTTCAGCAGATTCACCGCCTGTTCAGAAGTCAGATGCTTTAAGCCGATGACCTCCAGCTTCGATTCTTCCGAATACGCGGGCGAACCCAGAGCACACAGCACCACTGCGGCGCAATACAGCACGGCGATTTTGCGGGAAAAAGTCAGGCCCATAAGCTAGTCCGAAATACGGCGATAGGGTATCCTATATGACCTTGCCAGCCGTGACCAGTTCCTTCCTTACACCGTTTTACCTACCCCACGCTGTCCCGCCCCCTACATAGAGGGCGGGGACGTAGCAGGAAGTGTAGTTTTACTTATTGAACATATGAATACTTATAAGATGAGCCACCCCCCAATTCCGCCCAGCGTAGGGTCCAATCTGAAGCACTTTTTCGCGTTCGGCTTCGGCCTGGGCGCCCTGCCCTATGCACCGGGCACCTTCGGGACACTGCTCGGCGTGCTGATCTATTTGGCGGCGCAGGGTCTGCCGCTCTGGTTATATGTAGTCCACACCGCGCTCTTTTTTGGACTCGGCGTGTGGCTATGCCACGGCACGGCGCGAGACTTGGGCGTACACGATCATCCCGGTATCGTGTGGGATGAGGTCGTAGGTTACCTCATCACCATGACTGCCGCACCCAAGGGCTGGGGCTGGATGATACTTGGCTTTGCACTGTTCAGGCTGTTTGATATTTGGAAACCCTGGCCGATCGCCCTCATTGACCGCCGTATCAAGGGCGGCCTCGGCATCATGCTCGACGATGCGCTCGCCGCACTCTATGCAGGGATACTCCTGCAGGCCGCGGCCTGGGTATGGCGATAAGAGGTTCTGCATCAATGGACGTTGAAAAATTTGAAAAGCTCCGTGCGATGGAGTACTTTACCGATGAGATGTTCAACCGCATCTTCGCATTTCAGCAAAAGCTGCATCCCGCTTGGGATGCCACTCTGCCCTTTGATGAACGCATCAAGGGCCTGCCGCTGCATTATCTGGTATTCAGCAATCCCGACCGCGACCCGAAGCTGTTCGGCCCTACGGTAGCACCCTATTACCCGCTGCGCGGAGAGATCCGCACCATTGCCTACTACATACGCCAGGTGGCGGAAAATCCCGTCATCTGCGACCTGCACGCGGGGAACGGATTCATCGGCAGCTTGCTTGCGCGCGAGGGATTCAAGATCATCGGTCTGCGTGACCCTCAAGCGAAACCTAATCAGATCGCCGATTTCTATGACACATCGTGCTATGAAATGCGCACCATGGCCTTGCAAGAGGTCACCTTCCCCTTCGACGTGGCCTTCTCATCCTGGATGCCTTCGGGCGTCAACATGACACCGGAGATCATCAAGCACGAGCCCAAACTCATCGTCTACGTGCACACCGATCACGTTGACAAGTCCACCGGCGTTCCGCAGACCGGCACGCCCGAGGCCTTTACCAATTTGCCCGCGCGCTACCGGCTCATTGAGGAATGGTCTCTCGAGCGGCCCGAGAATATGTTTCACAGCATATGGCCGGATCTCAGTCCCAATATCGAAGAAACCCGGCACGTCAAGATTTACGCCGATGAACCCTTCCATAATCTGAAACACTGGACGAGTATGGAAGCGGGACAGGGCTACGACTGGGAGGGCGATCTCGAGATGATACTGCTGGCGCTGGAGGCCAAGTCTGAACTACAGGCGCGCGGCTATCGCATGTAGCAGATGGAGTAATTCCATTTCGTAACCAACCGTGCAGCCCATACACCCTACCGAGGGCGCAAAGAAGTGTCCAAGATAAATATAATTTACCGCAGAGGACGCAGAGGAACACAAAGACAATTTGCCATCAAGGATACTAAGGAACAACATCAAAAGGGTTTGCTTTTTCTCCGCGTCCTCCGCGGTGAATCATTGTTTTGAATAAGAATTGGAACAAGACGAACGCTCACTCCGCCGCGCTAAAGAGCAGCGTCAAGTCCACTGCCTTGATATTTTTGGTGAGATCGCCCACTGAGATAAAATCCACCCCTGTTTCCGCGATACGACGGATATTTTCCAAAGTGACGCCGCCCGAGGCCTCTAATTTTGCGCGCCCGTGATTCTCGGCCACCGCTCGGCGCAAATCATCCAGAGTGAAATTATCCAGCAGTATGCGTTTTGCGCCCGCCTCTAACGCCTCGCGCAGTTCCTCGGTCGTTCTCACTTCAATCTCGACTAAAACATCATCGGCGGCGAGATCCTGAGCGGCGCGCAGCGCCGCCGTGATTGAGCCTGCAGCGCGGATGTGATTTTCCTTAATCAGGACGCCATCGTATAACCCCATACGGTGATTGTAGCAACCCCCGCATCGCACGGCGTATTTCTGGGCATGGCGCAGGCCTGGCAAGGTCTTGCGGGTATCCAGCACCTTCACCCCGGTGCCTCGGACTGCATCTGCATAGCGGCGCGCAACGGTCGCGATGCCGGACAACGTTTGCAGAAAATTCAGCGCAGTCCGCTCACCAGTGAGCAAGGCGCGGGCAGGGCCACGCAGCGTGCATACTGTTTGGCCGGCTGTCGTATACTCACCATCGCGCACTTGCCAGTTGATCTCCACCGGGCGGCTCAGTTCATGAAATACCGCATCGAACCAGGCCATACCGCACAGTATAGCAACTTCGCGGCTGATGACCTGCGCCTCGGCTACCGCACTCTCTGGAATCAGCGCCGCAGTGAGATCAGCGCTGCCGATGTCCTCAGCAAGAGCACGGCGCACAGCATCGTTTATTTCCATCTCTAATAGGTTGTTAGACACGCTGCTGCGCCGTCAAATGGCTTTCCTGATCCTTTACCGGTTTCATTTAGAGGGAGGGGAATGGAGATGGCATAGCCCTGCGCATGATCCACCCCGAGTCTCCTTAGTGTCCCAAGTATGGCCTCGCTCTCAGCACGCTGGGCAACGGTTTGGATCACCATGACATGTGCGATTTGGTTGATGGCTTCAACCACCGCCTGAGCAACGCGGTCGTCGGCGATATCCTTCACAATCGAGCCGCTGATCTTAAGGAAATCCACCGGCAGATTTTTCAGAGAGGCGAAAGTGGAAAAAGTCCCGGCAAAGTTATCCAAGGTAGTGCAGCAGCCCAACTCTTTAAGCTTGTTTAGAAAATGGGTTGCGTGGGTAAGGTTGGCCAAAGCCACCGTCTCGGTAATTTCAAAACCCAGCACATGAGCCGGGACATCGTATTCATCGAGCTGCTCGCCGATAAAATCCAGGGTGAAGTTGTCAGTCAGCGAGGCCGCGGAAAGGTTGATCGAGTAGATGGGGGCGTTTATTTCTTCGTCTTTAAGATGCATGCCGGCCAATAAGGAAAGGACGTGGCGCACCACCCAGCGGTCTAGTGCCGGCATCAGATTGTAACGTTCGGCAACGGGCATGAATACTTCAGGCAGGATAAGCTCTCCATTTTCATCCGCCATGCGCAGCAGAATCTCATGGAGAGGGCGATCCCTGCCATGAGGGGTGAGCACGCCGATAGATTGATAATACAGCCGGAACCCGTCCTCATTGAGGGATTGAGTGATGCGGGATACCCACTCCAGCTCACTGCGCCGATGCGCGAGCCCGATGTCCTCTGCTTGGTAAAGATAGACACGATTGCGCCCTTGTCTCTTCGCCTGGTAGCAGGCTGTGTCGGCAGCGTTCAGCACGGTGGCGAGATTTTCCTCGCCCCCCCGGACCTCGACGAGGCCAATACTAACCCCTACGGTGTGGGTCTTGCCATCGCACACAAACCTGAAATCCTGAACGGCCCTTAACAGCTCCTCGGCAACACGCCATGCCTGATCCACTGGGCAATGCTCCAGCAGAATGCCAAACTCATCCCCACCCAGCCTGGCAAGCGTATCTCTTTGCCGCATCCTTGCCTGCAACATGGCGCTCAGTTGGACCAGCAGTTGGTCTCCAGCGGTATGCCCGCAATCGTCATTGACCGCCTTGAACTGATCGAGATCTAGATAACACAGGGCATGATCGGAGCCGTCTTCACGAGAGCCCGCCAAGACCCGTTCCATACGCCGCTCGAACTCCCGGCGGTTGACGAGACCGGTAAGCGGGTCGTGGGTCGCTTGATAGGACAATTGCTGAGTCAGCTTGCGCTCCTGGGTCACGTCGCGAAATACCATAACGACGCCCGCAATCTTTCCTTCCTTATCGTGAATGGCGGATGCCTGCTCAGCGATGCCCATTTCAACACCATCGCGGCGAATGAGTATGCTATGGTTGGCTAGAGCCGTGTTATGGCCCCCGCGCAGGCAGCGCATCACCGGGCTTTCCATCGGCTCCCGCGCGGCCTCGCTGACGACATTGAAGACCTGCTCCAGGTGCTGTCCGCGCGCCTCCGTGTTAGTCCACCCGGTGAACTGCTCGGCAACGGGATTGAGATAACTGATAATGCCGCTGGCATCGGTGGTGATAACGGCATCGCCGATAGACTCAAGCGTAACCAGCGCCCGCTCCTTTTCCTCAAACAGCGCAAGTTCTGCCCGTCTGCGTTCCTCGAGCTCCTTGGCCAGATTGGCGTTGGCCGACTCCAGCAGGGCAGTGCGCTTTTCAAGCAGAGCGGTACGATCGGCCACCAACTCCTGGAGACGATGACGGTGTTGCCGGAGTTCTTCCTCCACCTGCTTGCTCTCTGTGATGTCCACAAGGACACCTTGCAGAAACAGGGGTTGGCCCGTTTCGTCACGCACGATATTGGCCTCATCGCGGAACCACAATATGGATCCATTGCGTGTAAACAGACGGTACTCGCAGTTCAGGGGATTGCCACTGGTACGGCTCAGCGAGAACTGCTCCACAACGCGCGTGACGTCGTCCGGGTGAATCTGCTTGAGACGGATTTGTGGGTCGGCGAGCCATTCCTCCTGGGAGTAGCCCAGAGCCTTAATCTGCGGGCTGATATAGAGTGCGGTGCCGGCTTCGTCCAGCGCCGCAATATAGGCAATCGCTGGAATCTGCTCGACCAGGGTTCGATATTTGGCCTCAGCCTGACTCAGCTTCTCCTCAGCCTGCCGCTTCTCCACCACCATGCGCCGCTCGCGTAGCACACGCTCAATGACGGTCGGGATCAATTCAAGGTACCGTCTGTCTACATCTTTGACCAAATAATCCTGCGCACCTCGCTTCATCGCCTCCACGGCGATCAGCGCATTGTCGGCGCCGGTGAGCATCAAAATGGGGATCGGTATCTCACCCATGTCATCGCGCAATTCCGCAAGGAACTCCAGGCCGTCGAGATCCGGCAGGCGGTAATCGAGTAAAATACAGTCCGGTTGTTCGGCATAGGTGTGCTGCAGGCCTTCCCTGCCCGTCTCGGCCTCGGAAAGTACGAAATCGTACTCCGGATGCTGCGCGAGGGCCCTGCGGCAAGCCTTGCGGTCAACGATGTCATCGTCCACAACCAACACCCGGATCTGCGTCTTAGTCATAGAAGAATTCCCTTTATGGTGTCAGTCAATAACCGCGTGTGATGCCATCATGACGGCATTTCGCTGATGGTCCAATACGTGTTGATGGAGCGCATGACCTCGACGAACTGCCGGTAGTCCACCGGTTTCGCCATGTACCCCGCAACCCCAATATTAAAACTGTTTACCTTGTCCTGCTGTTCCTCCGACGTGGTTAGCACCACGACGGGGAGGCGCTTTAATTCGCTATCGTTCTTAACCACTTGCAGGAATTCAATGCCGTTCATGACAGGCATGTTGAGGTCAAGCAGGATGATGCACGGATGTACATTGCGCGTATCCCGCAGATAGGCCAGTGCCTCCTCGCCGTTTTCCCTCTCCACCAGCGGGTTTGTCACGTGCAGCTCTTTTAAGGCTCGCTTTACTGTCATGACATCCACCTGGTCGTCTTCCACCAAAAGGATGGGTTTATTGGTTATCCTCATTGAGTTCCCCTCTTATTTGCCTACCGCCACCCTGGGCAGGGTGAAGAAAAAACGGCTCCCCTCGCCGACCTTCGACTCGACCCATATCTTGCCACCGTACATCTCGACTATCTTCTTGACCAGCGCAAGCCCGACGCCTGTGCTCTCCACCCTATCACGCGGCGTCAGGGTTTGGAATAACTGGAAGATCTTTTCAAAATGCCGCTCTTCAATCCCAGGGCCGTTATCGCTCACGCTAAATTTCCAGTTGCCCTGCTCGGCCATGCAGTCAATGCCGATTACGCCTTGTCCTTTGTCCATGTATTTGATGGCGTTGCTCAAGAGATTTTGAAATACCTGCTGGATACGGGTCTTTTCCATGACCACGGTCGGTAGGCTGTGTTCGATGGTGATGGTGATGTGCTCCGGCGGTGAGAGCAGATCAATCACTTCATGCACCAGGGCGTTGAGATCTACTGTGACACGCGTTTCTTTGACTCGGCCGACCCTGGAGTATTGCAGTATGCCATCTATGAGGTTTCCCATGCGGTGCACCCGGCTGACGAGCAACCCCATGTGTTCCTTTCCTTCACTATCAAATTTGTCTGCGTAATCTGTTGACAGCCAGTCCGCCAGCGAACCGATAGCCCGCAGCGGAGCCTTTAGATCATGAGACACCACATAGGCGAAATTCTTTAATTCCTCGTTGGCGCTCTCGAGTTCCTGGACAAGTTGGGCCTGCCGCTCTTGCGCCTGCTTACGCTCGGTGATATCTCGCAAAATACCCGTGAACATGCGCCGCTCGCCAAAATGCATCTCGCCTACCGCGAGATCCATCGGAAAGGTCGTCCCGTCCTTGCGCAAACCCACGACCTCTCTCCCTATCCCAATGATATGTTTTTCACCCGTTTTTAGATATCTGGCAAGGTAGCCATCGTGTTCTTCATGGTAGGGAGTGGGCATGAGCATGGAGACATTTCTTCCCGTCACTTCAGCCTCCGTGTAGCCGAACATGCGTTCCGCCACCGGATTGAAGCGGTCAATTATGCCGTGCTCATTGATCACGATGATACCATCCGCTGCGGTATTAACAATGGCGCGCATGCGCGCCTCGCTTTCGCGCAACTGCACCGCCTGTTCCGTCAGCGCCTGCTCTGCGTGCTTACGGCGGCTGATATCATGGATAGAGGCCATGACCATCAGACCGGCTTCGGTTTGCAGTGGACTCAGGCTTACCTCGACTGGCAACTCGGTACCATCCTTGCGCCTTCCGTAAAGCTCAAGTTCCGGCCCCATCGGGCGCATGTTGGGATGAGATGAATAATTCGCGCGGTAACCCCTATGCTTCTCATGGAAGCGTTCCGGGATCAAGGCTTCGATGGTCTTGCCCAGCAATTCTTCACTCGCGTATCCGAACAGTCTTTCCACCGGCGGATTGAGCAGGACTATCCTGCCCTCCTGGTCAACAACGATCATCGCATCCGTTGCGGATTCCAGTAGCCAGCGAAAACTTTTTTCTTCCAATATGTGTTCGTTCATGGATTGCGAGTAACTTAGCGCCGGAGGTCTTTAGCCTGTTTCCCTTGTGTCGGTAGACGAGTTTAACAATTTGCTAGCACTCGTCGCCCGGCTTAAGCGGTCACGCACCGCGAGCCATGCCTCCTCCTGCGGAGGCTCTTCGATGAGCAACACATCCAATCGTCGTGCATCGGCCTTATGCAAGGTATCATAAAGTTCATGGGCATAGCCCTTGGGGTCGCTGGGCAAGAGATAGTAATGCAGCCCTGGAGCGGGTTCACCCGCCTGGCGCGTGAGTACTCCGACCTGTTGACCTTGAGTAACCAGCGCAAAGGCGCGCTCATATAATTCCGCGGCGGGGACCTTGTGTAGCGGTGTGCGCGGCGCATAATGCGAGGCCAGCATGCCCGGTGCGCGTAGGGTAATTTTCTCCGCCGTCCCCGTCTCGATCTCCTCGCCCAACGCCTCGGCAAGCATGCTTCGTGAGATGGCGCCCGGCCGCAAGATGAGCGGGCGCGCATCCAGCAAGCTCACGATAGTGGACTCCAGTCCGACCCGGCAAGGCCCACCGTCCAGTATCATATCCGCCTCGCTACCAAGTTCTTCCCGAACATGTTCGGCGCGCGTGGGGCTGACATGACCGAAGCGGTTGGCGGATGGCGCGGCGACGGCGCCGCCGAATTTTTCCAGCAGCGCCAACGCCACGGGATGCCCCGGCACGCGCAGGCCCACGCTGTCTTGTCCGCCGGTCACGCTGTCCGGCACGATCGCTGCGCGTTTTAAAACGAGGGTGAGAGGCCCCGGCCAGAATTTTTCGGCAAGCCGGTACGCCGCGCGCGGGATGTCGCATGCCCAGTCTTTAAGATAGGAGACATCCGGCAGATGCACGATGAGCGGATGATCGGGCGGGCGCCGTTTGATGGCGAAGACGCGCGCGACCGCTTGGGGATTCAACGCATCCGCACCGAGGCCATACACGGTCTCAGTGGGAAAGGCGACCACCCCGCCGCTGCGTAATATTTCCGCGGCGCGCGCGACATCCTCATCCTTCGCTATCGGCATCATCCACCAGCGTATGCAGGGCCTGCCGGTATTTCTCGGCGGTGCGGGCCACCACTT
>DATMXC010000254.1:0-4515 GCA_035561915.1 Gammaproteobacteria bacterium | reverse complement strand
CGTAGTCTCTATGGTATGGGTGGTTTAGTCAAAAAAGTAGCTACCTTCTGAAAACAAACCATTAAACCCTGAGCGGAGCTCAGGCAATCAGGAGGTAGCCGTGCGGAAGATGCAAGAGTATGTGGTGCGGGGCAAGCGGGTTTTTGTGGGTTTGGAGGACAGCAAGCGGACCTGGAAGGTGTGCGTGCGGAGTGGCGGGATGATAGTCGATGAAGCGAGTATGCCGGCTAAGGCAGAGGCCCATAGGCGCTAACTTAGGTTGGAGGTGGCCACCATGGCGGCGGGCAACCGGCGCGTTGGCGTTTGTGGGGTGTATCGCCGAGATGGCGTCGGAGGTGGGGCAAGTTGGCGAGGATGGCGTCGATGGTCATGGTTCCTTTGATGGCTGCCTTGAGTGATCTGCTCCACAGGTCATGGAGCCGCCAATGGCTGAGTGGAGGCGGTGATGAGCGGGAATCCCCAAGGGAAAAAAGCTAGCGCCGTGCAACACAGCTCATCGATCAGCAGGGCGCCCAAGATGTTCGCCAACAGATAGGTCCGCGCAAGGTCATCGCTCCGGGCACGAAGATTCAGCTGCAGCAGACTCTTGATGCGTTTGAAGGCCAGCTCGATTTGCCAGCGCAAGCGGTACAGTTCCAACACCTGAGCCGCGCTGATGTCGTCCGACGGCAGATCGGTCAGCACATAGGTATATGCCGCCGCCCGGAGCGACCGCGGGTCGGCGTAGACCGTGCCGTTCCGTTGCGCCTTGCGTCGGACTTGGGCCATGGTTTGCTCAGTTGCCGCCCGACTCTTCTTGATCGCCACCAGCCGCAGGGCAAAGCGGCGCTTCCTGTGCCGCAAGAAAACGGCCCAGTCGCCGAGCTCGTGAGCGCCCAAGGTCTCCAGCAGAGCCAAGGTGTCCACCCGCCTCCCCGAGGAGGTCTGAAGCGGCAGGGCCTGGTGATGAATGCGAATGATGATATGCGCTCCCCGGGCGAGGGCGGCTGCGACTTGCGGCGGTTTCCCATACCCCCGATCGGCCAGCAGCACTTCCCCCTGGCCCCGGATATGGTGGTGCAAGGACTCCCCTTGGCTGGTCGGTGTCAGTTCCACATCAGCGACACGCATCCGCATCAAGTCAAAACCCAAATGGAGACGGTAGTCTTGGGCAAGGGGGCCAGGGGTCCGAACCACCGAACCATCGACGATCCGGACCTGTCGCGGCGGGACCTGACTGGTCAACCCGCGTTGCGACAGCCACTGCACCAGGAGGTGCCCCAGCCAATCCCCGGCGGCGCGAAGCCGCTTGAGCACCGCCACATTCGACAGCTGGCCCAAACCAATGGTTGATGCCCAGGCGGCGGTCTGCCGCAGGGACAAATCGCAAACCCCATAGGCCAGGCACAGACGCAGCAAGTCCGAGGCGCAGCGAATCTCCCGAAACCGCTCAATAGCTAACTTAGCACGGCACGAGGCTTCCAAGTCATCCGGCAACATGCGCAGGATGTACAGCCAATCATCACTCGTAAAACACTTCTTTGCATCCATACCCGAGCATAATAAACACTCAATACAAATGCAATACTTAAGTTAGCGCCTATGGTCGAAACCCCTGATATTATGAAAAGGTCGAGCCAGACTTTACATTAGTGGTAATCTACAACCCTAACCGAAAGGAGACTCGACCATGTCGAAAGAGAAGGTATATGTGGGGATTGATTTACACAAGCGGAGTTTTTCGTTTGTGATGTTGTCGGTGTCGGGAGAGAAGCTTGCGGAGGGGAAGCGTGCGACCTCGTTAGAGGCGGTGTGTGACTTTGCCAGCCGGCTGGATCACCGCCACGAGGTGACACTGGAGCCGTTGGAGGACTGTTATTGGTTCATGGATCAGCTGCGGCCGTATGTGGCGTCGTTGCATTTGGCCAATTCGGGCAAGGTGCGTTTGATTGCCGAGTCGCGGTTAAAGAACGACCGTGTTGACGCCCGGATTCTGGCGGATTTGCTCCGGGTGGGGTATTTGCCGGAGGTGTACATCCCGAACTATACGCTCCGCGAGTGGCGGTGTCTGGTGAGTCATCGGATACGTTTGGTGCGGGATCGGACCCGGATCAAGAATCGCATTCTGGGGTTGCTCAACCGTGCCGGCCACCGTATCGCAGCGGCTGATCCCTTTGGGAAGAAGGGTCGTCAGCAGCTGGATGGGCTGGAGCTGCCGCCGTCGCTCCGGGCGATGGTTGACGACCATCTGACCCATCTCGATTTGTTGACAGCGCAGATCGCTCGACAGGAGGGCAAGATAGCACAGATTGCCGGCGGTGATGCTATTGTTCAGATGCTGACAACGATCGATGGAATTGGTGAGTTCACCGGCGTGGCGATCCGCGCTATCGTCGGTGAGATGGCCCGTTTTCGGAGTGTGAAAGCCTTTGGGGCGTACACGGGTCTCATTCCCGGGTACCGCTGTTCCGCCGACACGGTTCGGAACGGACCAATCACGAAGCAAGGGAACAGCACCCTTCGGTGGCTATTGATTCAGGCGGTGCCGCATGCGATCCGTCACTCCGACTATCTGAAGCGGTTGTATTACCGAGTCTGCTTGCGCTCGTCGGTGGGCAAGGCGAAGGTGGCCGTGGCGCATGCGTTGGCCCGGATCATTTATCATGTCTGGACGGAAGCCAGACCGTACTATCGGTAGGTTGGTAATGCCCTAACTTCCGTATCGGTGAACGAGTCGGTGGGCCCGGGAAACCGCGTTGGTGCATTGGGACTGTACCCCTGATTGGGCGCCGACTCCAGGGACAAGATCATAGGCGTGATGTCCTGAGCTTGACATTTCGGCCTGAATAGGTGTGTGATACCCGTACGGGAAAGCAAGAAGGAACAGAAGCACAAAAAAGCAGCTAGACGAGGACCTTTTCATAGGTGTGGTTTCGGCACTTATGTCTGGCCCCCTCCCATACCATCCCCCAAAGGTAGCGGGCGAGGCAAAACCGCTGTGTCTGGCCTCAAATTCCCCTTGCGTTTAGGGAACCTTTTGCGATATTTGAAGATACATTTGAAAGGCAGTTCCGCCGATACCAAGGTGGAAAGCCCGAAAAGACAGAATATAAGACGAACTGGAGAATACAATGGCTCATAAGAAAGGCGTCGGTTCTTCACGAAATGGCCGCGACTCATCCGGCCAACGGCGAGGCACCAAGTTGTTCAGCGGGCAGGCGGTGCCCGCCGGGTCAATAATAGTCAGGCAGCGCGGCACGCCCATCAAGGCCGGCCACAACGTCGGCGTCGGCAAGGATTATACGTTGTTTGCCAAAGTCACCGGTGTCGTCAAGTATGAGCGTGTTGGCCGGGATCGCACGCGAGTGTCAGTGTACGAGTAGTCTCCGTCGCATAGCAAGACGAGTCTGAAGCGCCCCACTCGCGGAGTGGGGCTTTTTGTTTGTGGCTGCGATCACAAAGCAGTTGCGATGCTGGGTTCCGTTGGCTATGTTACCGGCGAATGGCCGGCCGAGCGGATCTGGCGCGATGTCAAAATCGGCGAAGGGTCGTCGGAGAATCAGCACCCGGTGATTGCGCGGGGAATGTTGAAGGAGATCGGCTCGAAGGTTTAAGGGTGGAAATCTCGGTATCTAACTCTTTGGGCGTGTGAGAATCGGACGGTTCCAATTTGACAAGGGAGGACTAAGATGCAACAGAAGACTTATCATCTCACTGTGCGCTTACTCAAAACAAATGTGAGCGCAGATTCTGCATTGAAACGAGATTTTTCTAGTTCTCAAAAGGAGCTTCGGTCGGACTTACCATTTCAAGGGTCTATTCTTGTCTTACCGCCAAGCAAGAATGAGCCAGATTGGGTAGAATTCCTTAATAGTTGCTCCGCCTCTGATATTGGCAACATCATTAATCGAGGTTCATCTGCCATCCTTTTTGTTGAAGCTTCAAACAGACTTTTTGCTTTCACGTTTGGATATGGTCATCACAGTTTAAGTCCTGATTGCCATGAAACTGATTTTGGACTGAAAGTTACTCTTAATTCTGTAGATCCAGATAAGATCGACGCGGTAGACGCCAAAACAATTGATGAAAACATGTTAACCACCGTTCGTCAATCCAGCAAATCTTCCACAATTGAGAGCTTTGGACTTAACGTAGCAAGTGACTTAGTACGGGCTTCAACTGGTGTTCCAAAGGACGTAAATCTTGCGACAAGACTTACCGGCAGGGAGGCACTTCAAATAAGTGCCAAGATAAATGTGACTCAGCTAGTGTAATGCGTCATAATTGTCTTGACAGTTAATTTGAGTATTGGTATGCTCTGGCTCATGAACAGAGCGGAACAAATCGTGCTGTCGCCTTCGGAGAAGATCATCATCGAACGCTGGGCTCGGGGAAAGAGCATGCCCTTACGGTTGGTTGTACGGGCGCGGATTATCCAGTTGGCCGCCGCGGGGGTTTTCAATCATGACATTGCCGAGCGTTTGCGGCTCTCACGACCGACGGTGCAGTTGTGGCGGGAACGTTTTTTGGCTCTCC
>DATMXC010000253.1:0-11045 GCA_035561915.1 Gammaproteobacteria bacterium | reverse complement strand
TCATCGCCTTGACCGTGCCATAGGTACCCACCGGCATGAAGGCGGGGGTCTGTACTAGGCCGCGCTCAAACAATAATTGGCCGCGACGGGCTGGGCCGTCTGTGTGTAGTAATTCAAATTTCATAACAATGGAGTTAATGTACGGACAGGGTTTGAGATAAGTAGGGTGGGCACGAGTTGTGCCCACACGGATTCAAAACAACGTGGGCAGACGGAAAACCTGTCTGCCCACCCTACAGACTATGGCGCATGATGAGTAAGCTTAGCCGCCGACATAGCCGGTCGGATGGAGCGCCTTGTTAGATCCAAATTTGCAGTTTTCATATTTCGGCCAGAAGTGGAGCGCAGCCCACTTACCTTCACCGGTGTTGTCGGGTTTCTTTACTTCGCTTGATTCATCTATCTGTAACCATCCGACACAGACCTTTTTGGTTCCGGTGGCGCGGCTAACTCGGACAAGCTCGTAACTCCAAAAGCCAAGGCTGCCCTCGCGGGGTGGATATTGTCGATAAAGCTCTAGCTCGTTATTTGTTCTATTTTTGGGGTTCCAATTTTTCTTTGTTGCGCTCTGCTCAATGGCATCCAAGATATTGTTCTTGGATGAGTCATAACTAAAAATTATGGAATCAACGTCATGATTTCCGTAAACGCCCGCAACGTCTGAGGCTTCAGATAAGAACTCATTAAAATATTCCTCAATCATCTTACTGCCTGGGACGTAGTCCATGCCCAGTATATTCGAGTCACATCCGACGATCAGGCCTGCCAAGCATAGATGCAGTGTTCTAGCTCTCATTTAATTGGAACCTAACTAGATATAACGCCCTAACTGTCGCACTATTTTACGTCCCCCGCAATAGATCAAGCCATTTCGGCTGAGGTGATGAACATCGCGTCGCCATAGCTGAAAAAGCGATAGCCTTGTTCTATTGCGTGGCGATAGGCCCGCAAAACATGTTCTCTTCCCGCGAAGGCGCACACCAGCATGAGCAGCGTGGATTCCGGCAGGTGAAAGTTGGTGATTAGGGCATCTACTGTTTTGAACGCATAGCCGGGATAGATGAAGATGTCTGTCTCGCCGTGCAAGGGTTCGATCTGTCCGTTGCGGCTCGCCGATTCCAGGGCGCGCACGCTGGTGGTGCCCACTGCGATGACTCGCCCTCCCCTCCGCCGCGCCTCGTGCACCTGGGCGCAGACCTGTTCAGAGACCTCGACAACTTCGCTGTGCATGCGGTGCGCGGTAATGTCCTCCACGCGCACCGGTTGAAAGGTGCCGGCGCCGACGTGCAGGGTCACAAAGGCGCTTTCCACGCCCATCCTGGCGAGCCGGTCGAGCAGCGGCCGATCAAAGTGCAGACCGGCGGTGGGTGCGGCTACCGCGCCCAGCTTTTCGGCGTAGACGGTCTGATAGCGTTCTTGGTCTACGGGTTCGTCGGCGCGGGCGATGTAGGGGGGCAGTGGCTGATGTCCAACTGCATCGAGGATCTCCAATACCGGGCGCGGATCGTCAAACCGCAGTTCATAAAGATCATCCCGTCGCGCAAGTACTACAGCCGTTACGGAGTGATCGCTGCGTTGCAGAACGATCCGACTATCAGGCTTGGGCGATTTGCTGGCGCGGATCTGCGCCAGGATGCGCTGGTCGTCCAATAGCCGCTCAACCAGAACCTCGACCTTGCCGCCGCTTTGCTTGAAGCCCAGCAGGCGCGCCGGGATCACGCGGGTATTATTGAAGACCAGCAAATCGCCACTGCGGAGCTGCTCAGGGAGGTCTGCAAACAGCCGGTCGTCCACGGCGCCGCTGCGGCCGTCCAGACACAGCAAGCGGCTTTGGCTGCGTTGCGATGTGGGGTATTGGGCAATGAGGCCGTCAGGAAGCTCAAAATAAAAGTCACTGCGCCGCATTATTGCAAATTGTAGCAAATAATCGGCTCTCCTGCCTTGTGGAAGAGCCTAGTTTTTTCATATACTTGGAGATTGTGCCGGGGTGGCGGAACTGGTAGACGCGCTGGACTCAAAATCCAGTGGTGGTGACACCGTGTCGGTTCGATTCCGACCCTCGGTACCATTGAATCAGATACAAGATACAAGGGAAAAACAAGGCCTCAGGCCAGACATGGACAAAACTCTGCGCCTCATCGTGGGCGGGGATGTGATGCTGGGTCGCATCGTGGCTGAGCGGATCAAGAGCCACGGCCCTGATTATCCCCTCGGCCACATCGCCCCGCTGATGCGCGCCGCTGACCTCACCCTCGTCAATCTGGAATGCGCCGTCACCGCCTCTCGGCAACTCTGGCAGGGCGCATCCAAGGCCTTCTATTTCGGCGCCCCACCGGAGGCCGCGCGATCACTGGCCGATGCGGGGGTTGATCTCGTCAGCCTCGCCAACAATCACACCCTCGATTTCGACATAACGGGATTAACGGATACGCTGAGCCACCTGCACGCGCACGGCATCGATTACAGCGGCGCCGGCAGTGATCTGAATGAGGCCCGCGCCCCGGTTTATATCGAACGTGACGGCATCAAATTCGGTATGGTGGCCTTTTGCGACCACCAGGAGGACTTCGCCGCGAGCGAATCCAGGCCGGGCGTCGCCTACCTTGATCTGGATGACGAAAAGGCTACCCTCGCCCAATTCCAGGCGAGTTGCCACGCCATGCAGCAGGCCGGCGTAGACTGGCCGATCCTGTCGCTGCATTGGGGATCGAACTGGGCGGAGCGCCCCTCGGATTATTTCGTCACCCTGGCCCACGCCGCGATAGATATGGGCTATGGGATTTTATTTGGCCACAGCGCACATCTATTTCAGGGCATCGAGATCTATCACGGCCGCCCCATTATCTATGCCGCCGGCGATCTGGTGGATGATTACTACGTAGATCCCGAATTTAGAAACGACTTGCAGTTGCTCTTTGAACTTGAGCTGAGCCGCTCTGAACTTCACCGGATCAATCTTTATCCCGTCTTCATCGAAAACTGCCGCAGCGTACCCGCCACCGGGGATGAGTTTGAATATATCGCCAACCGGATCACGGCACTCAGCGCCGAATTGGGAGTGAAAGTTCAGCGCAAGGAAAACCGCCTTTGGATAGGCGGCGATCCACTTTCTACCGACCAGCACACTGCGGCAAAATAGTCCGATACTGTAAACGCCTCACTCAGTCAGGTGATGCTTGCCTATGGTGACTGTTCTGGCCTGCGGACCTTCATGGCCTTGCTCCTCCACAAACACCACCTCCGTACCCGTCTTAAGGCGTTCGAATTCGGGATGCGTCACGCTGTTGCGATGGAAGTAAATCTGGCGCCCGTCCGGTGTCTCGATAAAACCGTAACCCTCTTCAGGAAACAGCTTCGCCACATGGCCATGGGGAGGAGCCTCGTGAACCTTCACGTCGCCTCGCTGGTGGCGCGCATAATCTTCCAACTGACGGCCGGCAGCGGCAAAGGCATCTCGCAGCGCGACATAAATGTCTTCGTGTGGATGACGATTCACCACCAGCTCGCCGCCGGGTACGGTGATATCAATGCGCACATTAAAAAGTTTGCCTTGGTGGTGGTGTTTCTGGGGCACCTCGATCACGACCCGGCAACCCATGATCCTGTCATAATACGATTCCAGCTTCTCCGCCTTTTTGCGGATACGCGCCTCAACGGCGGGGGAGGGAGGAATATCTCGGAAGGTAATTTGAAGGGGAAGCTGCATGACGGTTAACTCCTTTTATGTAGGACTCTCACTAGGCAGCTACAACTTTAAACATCATGCAACCCTCTGTCCAGAGAATAATAGTCCGCCCCATCAACACAAATGTTTTGACACCGGGGTTTGAATCGCATGCTTGAAATAGACGGCTCACATGGCGAAGGCGGCGGCCAGCTCGTGAGAACGGCCGTGGCCTTGGCGGCCATGACCGGGAAGGCGATTTTAATACGTAATATCCGCGCCAAACGCCCTAAATCCGGACTGGCCGCTCAACACCTGACCGCGGTACGGGCGGTGGCCACCTTGTGCAGCGCCGAGGTAAGCGGGCTGGAGATCGGCTCAGGTGAGATCGTATTCCGCCCCCGTCAGCTCCATGGCGGTGATTTTACCTTCGATGTGGGTACGGCGGGGAGCGTGACTCTGGTGCTGCAGGCCGTTCTCCCCGCCGCCATCGCCTGCAGTGAACCCAGCCGCCTGTCTCTTACCGGCGGCACCGATGTCAAGGCGGCGCCGCCGTTAGATTACCTCCGTTACGTGCTGCTGCCGCTGTTAAACCGTATGACTCTGCAGGCTTCCGTAACCGTGCAACGGCGCGGTTACTATCCGCGCGGCGGGGGTATGATCGAGGTGAACATAAGCCCCGCGCAGCCTCTACGGCCGCTCTGTTTGGAAACCCCGGGCGCACTGGAAGAGATCAACGGAATCGTGCACATCGCCAACCTGCCCGCCCATATCCTGGAGCGCATGAGACAAACGGCGCTCAACACCCTCTCCGGTTTCCCCAAGGTTCACATCGCGGGACAGGCGCTGAGCGGAAACGATGCCATCGGTCAGGGCGGAGCCATCGCATTATGGGCGCGTACGCAACACACCCTGCTCGGCGCAGCCACCACTGCGGAACGCGGGGTCACGGCCGAACGTATCGGAGGCGAAACGGCACAGGCCTTGCGGGATGAAATCACTGCCGGTGTAACACTGGATATCCATGCCTCCGACCAAATCCTGGTTTATCTGGCCATGGCACAAGGGCCCTCACGCTTTTTAGTCCGCACCCTTAGCTCTCATGCACACACCACGATGTGGCTGCTGCAACAGTTTCTCCCGGTCCGCTTCCATTCTACCCAGACAGGGGAGCTCATCCAGCTCGATGTGTTCCCATCATAATGGGTCTGGCCGAGTTGAATTCTATAGTTGCCACCCTTATGCCGCTTTACTACAATGGAAATAGGCTTATCTAATTCGGGAGATATTTGAGGCTGTCTGTAACAAATTGGAGTGCTGAAACGCCGGTCGTTCATAGTTATGCAGAGATGAATAACCAAAGGAGACTGTATCCATGAAAAAAGAAAAAGCCGTAGCGTTCAATATGCCGGCTGTCACTGAGGGCATGCCGGTCCCCGATTTCACGGAAGCGTCAGCGCGGGTCTCTCCCCTGGAACGCTGGCTCGCCCGCAAGACGCTCTCCCTCCTTGGCGATCCGCCGTTGCAGATGGTGCTGTGGAACGGTGAAGAGATCACAACCTCTTCCGCGCGGCCGGCTGCCCGCGTCGCGCTCCGCCACCGTTCTGCACTGTATAAGCTGCTCAGCAATCCGGACCTGCAATTCGGCGATCTTTACAGCGTCGGGAGCGTTGAAGTCGAAGGGGATCTCGTAAAGTTTCTGGAAATCGCCTACGGCACAAGCGCGGCCAAATTTGAATTCTTGAGAAAATTTCAGTCGCACGTGCTCAATCGTCCGCGCGCCAACACCTTGGCGGGCTCGTCGAGCAACATCCATCATCACTACGATCTCAGCAATGACTTCTATCAGCTTTGGCTCGATCAGGAGATGCAATACACCTGCGCCTATTTCCCCTCTCCCTCGATGACGCTTGAAGAGGCCCAGATCGCAAAGCTGGATCACGTGTGCCGCAAGCTGCAACTGCGGCCGGGCGACCGTGTCGTCGAGGCCGGTTCCGGGTGGGGCGGACTGGCGCGGCACATGGCGCGCCACTACGGCGCGAAGGTGCGCTCATTCAACATCTCCCGCGAACAGATTCGCTACGCCCGCGAACGCGCGGCGGCGGAAGGCTTGAGCGGTATCGAATACATCGAGGACGACTACCGCAACATCACCGGCCAGTATGATGCCTTCGTCTCGGTCGGGATGCTGGAACATGTCGGCTTGGATCATTACCGTGAACTCGGCGAGGTGATACACCGCTGTTTAACCCCTGACGGACGCGGCCTGATACACTCCATCGGCCGCAACAAACCGGAACCGATGAACGCCTGGATCGAGAAGCGCATCTTCCCCGGCGCTTACCCACCGTCGCTGCGCGAGATGATGGAGATTTTCGAGCCACACGCATTCTCCGTGCTCGACGTGGAAAATCTGCGGCTACACTACGCGAAGACACTGGAGCACTGGCTCGCGCGCTTCGAACGGCATGCGGACACCGTACAAACGATGTTCGACGAGAACTTTGTCCGAGCCTGGCGGCTCTATCTCGCGGGCTCGCTGGCGGGCTTCACTACCGGCTGGTTGCAGCTTTTCCAGGTCGTCTTCGCCCGTGGTGACAACAACACCCTGCCCTGGTCACGCGCGCATCTCTACGATGCCTGACGAGTCCATCATCACCGTCAGTCGCCGTTGTACCTTGGCTAACAGGTTGTTGAAAAAGCCCGTCCATGGACTTTTTCAACTCGCAAAGCAAAAAAGTGCGATTTTTTGCTTTGCTCCATTTTTCAAGCACGTACACCGTGCTTGAAAAATGGCGGCGCATCCGTGCACCGCACGCAGGCTGTTATTCAACAGCCTGCTAACGCACCAGGCACTCCTCTACATCGGCTGACAAGGTCTGTCTGAATTCGGCAAATTCCGCATCGGAATAGGTTTCCCTGTGGGTGAATTCAGGATCTAACACCTTGGCAGGCAGGAATTTTTGCAAGACGTAGCGCTTGGCGCCTTTGATTAATGTTCCTATCTTGAGAATGTCTTCCTTGTTGAGTTGCGATTTAACTACGGTGGTGCGGAATTCGTAGGCTATGCCGGAATTCATGACGAGTCTGATGCTCTCGCCAATCTTATTGGCATCAATCTTCACATTTATGACAGTTTGATATTTTTCTAACGGCGCCTTGATATCCATGGCGATATAATCCACCGCCTTTTGCTCAATAATCTTTTTGAGCAGCTCCGGATTGAAGCCGTTGGTGTCAAGCTTGACGAGAAAGCCCAGTTTTTTAACCTTCCCAATAAATTCCAGCAAATCAGGTTGCAGGGTAGGCTCACCACCGGTGATGACGACGGCATCTAATTTGCCGCGGCGCGTCTGTATAAAATCCAGAATCTCTTTTTCAGGAATCAGCTCGGGATAGCGCTCAGGCAGCACCAGCTCTGCGTTGTAACAGTAACCGCATCTGAAATCGCAACCGCGCGTAAATACGATGGCGCTGATCTTGTCAGGATAGTCTATGAGTGAAAAACGCTGAAACCCGCCGATATCCATGGCTCAAAGCTTGTAGGTTTTCC
Organism: Gammaproteobacteria bacterium; assembly: GCA_035561915.1. Taxonomy (GTDB): domain Bacteria; phylum Pseudomonadota; class Gammaproteobacteria; order SURF-13; family SURF-13; genus JACPZD01. The sequence goes on along the minus strand of DATMXC010000253.1, from coordinate 3,828 downwards.
TGAGCCTGAATTCTTCTTGTTTGCCCTCGTTCCACTGGTCGGTGGGGCGTAAATAACCCACGATACGGGAATAGACCTCACAGTCCGCTCCGCAGACCGGGCAATTCGGATGTTTGCCCGCCACATAGCCGTGCGAGGGACAAACGCTAAAAGTGGGGGTCACGGTAAAATAGGGCAGCCGATAATTTTCGCAAACCTTGCGCACGAGATTTTTGATGGCACCCGGCGACTTGATCTCCTCCCCAACAAAGATGTGCAAAACCGTGCCGCCCGTATATTTTGTCTGTAACGCATCTTGCAGGTCAAAGGCCTCAAACACATCATCGGTATAATTGACGGGCAGATGTGTCGAGTTGGTATAAAAAGGCTCTGCGCCGTTCTTGTACTGTTCCTCATTGGCGCAAATAATTTCTGGATATTTTTCCTTGTCCCTGCGGGCAAGCCGGTACGCCGCCGCCTCGGCGGGCGTGGCCTCGAGATTGTAGTTGTTGCCAGTCTCTTCCTGAAACTCGATCAGTTTGCCGCGCATGAAATCGAGCACTCTTACCGCAAAGGCATGCCCCTTGCGACTGGCAATGTTTTCTCCAAACAGATTCAAACAGGCCTCATTCATACCAACCAGACCGATGGTGGAAAAGTGATTTTTCCAGTATTCGCCAAAGCGGTTTTTGATGTCTCTGAGATAATATTTGACGTAAGGATAAAGCGCTCTTTCTGTAAGACGCTCTAGGGCCTTTCTTTTAATCTCCAGGCTGTTTTTGGCCAAGCGCATGAGCCTTTCCAGCCGTTGTGTAAATTCTTCTTCGCTTTTTGACAGATAGCCCAGCCGCGGCATGTTGATGGTCACAACGCCGATAGAGCCGGTGAGTGGACTGGCGCCAAAGAACCCTCCACCTCTGCGCTCCAGAGTGCGCGTGTCAATACGCAACCTGCAACACATGGAACGGGCGTCTTCCGGCTTCATATCGGAATTCACAAAGTTGGAAAAATACGGTATGCCGTACTTGGCCGTCATCCGCCATAAGCCCTCTAAATTCGGGTTGTCCCAATCAAAATCCTTGGTGATGTTGTAAGTCGGTATTGGAAAGGTAAATACCCTGCCGTTCGCATCCCCTTCCTGCATGACCTCAAAGAGCGCCCGGTTGAATAGATTGATCTCTTCCTGAAAGTCCTTGTAGGGTTTGTCCTGCATGACGCCGCCGATAATCACGCCCTGTCCGGCGAGATAGCTGGGAGGCTGCAAGTCTATAGTGACATTGGTAAACGGCGTTTGGAAACCTACCCGCGTGGGGACATTGATATTGAAGATAAACTCCTGCATGGCCTGTTTGACCTCGGTATACCCCAGGCCGTCATAGCGGATGAAGGGCGCTAGCAGCGTGTCGAAATTGGAGAAGGCCTGGGCGCCTGCCGCCTCGCCCTGCAGGGTATAAAAGAAATTGACCACCTGACCGAGCGCGCTGCGGAAATGCCTGGCCGGCCTGCTTTCGATCTTGGCGGGCGCGCCTCTGAACCCCTGCATGAGTAAGTCGGTGAGGTCCCAGCCTACACAGTAAACCGAAATGGCGTTGAGGTCGTGGATGTGAAAATCGCCGCTGAGATAAGCCTCCCTGATCTCGGGCGGATAGATTTTATTGAGCCAGTAAACCTTGCTGATTTCAGAAGAGATGTAATTATTGAGCCCCTGCAGGGAATAGGTCATGTTGCTGTTTTCTTTGACCTGCCAGTCGAGCTGTTCCAGATACCGATCCACCAGGTCCACATCGGCCTTGGCGACGATCTCGCGTATTCCCGCGTGCTGGGCCCGATAGAGAATGTAGGATTTGGCGGTCTTGTGATAAGGGGAGGAGAGCAATACCGCTTCGGCGATGTCCTGTATTTCTTCAACGGTAGGAATCTTTTCTGTGAGGGTTTCTTCTGCAACTCTTAAAACTTTGAGCGCCAACTCTGCGGCGACCGACTCGCTGAACTCGCCTGTGACTTCGCCGGCCTTGGCGATGGCGCGCTTAATCTTGTCCGACTCGAACGGGACAAGGGCGCCGTCCCGTTTCTTGATAAATTTAAATTGGCCTCCTGCGTCGTTTATTACCATAAGTTGCTGCTCACAAGCTCGGTCTGCCCTCTTGGGCGTAGCTCTTTTCATACTGCTGCTGACAAACGTAACAACGTTTGGCCGTCGGATACGCGAGCAACCGCTCATAGCCGATGTCCTCGCCACAATCAGCGCAGATCCCATAGCTGAAATCGCCGATACGCAGCCTTGCGGCCTCGAGATCGCGGATTTCCCGGATTTGCCTATCCACGATAGCGGCATCCATATCCACGAGCATGTCCGCTACGGACTCGTCACCGACATCCGTTACCCTGCCGGCAAGGTCAACATAGTGCTGATCGTCGGAACGTATCAGCTCTTGGCGGACCTCCTCGAGAAGCTCCGTAAACCGGTTATTTATCATTTGTTTAAGTTCCTTGATCTGGGAACTCGTCAGGTTTGCCATAGCCGACCTCCTTATTAACGTTAGTTCAAAATACCCGATTGCAGGCCCGTTGGATTTGATATAGATCAATCTCTTCGTTATTTACGCATGACATATTATATCCAATGGAAGTATGCTTCATCTGCAAACGTTATCATCTAACCAGGAGGACGCATGTCACACATTTTGAAGGTCATTGAGGTGCTCGCCGAATCGGATAAAAGTTGGGAAGATGCGGCGGCCCAGGCGGTGACCCGCGCAGCCAAGACGCTACACGGGATTAAGTCTATTTATGTCAAGAATTTTGAGGCCAAGGTGGAGAACAACAAGATCGCCGCGTACCGCATTAACGCCAATATCACTTTCCTGTTGGATTAGTCTTGTTGAATAGAGTGGGTGCCGCTGCGGCAGCGGCTCACCGGGGTACGGAAGGCACCCTTATCACAGCGAACCGGTTGCGTGCCCATGTTGCGGTCCTGGCCGGAGAGATTGGCGAACGTAACGTGTACCGCCCACAGGCCCTCGCCGCAGCGGCTCGTTACATTACCCAATATTGGCGACGTCACGGATATCAGGTAAATGTACGAACCTACTCAGTGCAGGGTGTCCGGGGCGCGAATCTGGAGATCACCCGCCTGGGCAGGGTCTTTCCTAAACAAATTATCCTGATTGGTGCTCACTATGACTCCGTGATCGGCAGTCCCGGTGCCAATGACAATGGAAGCGGTGTTGCCGCACTTTTGGAGCTTGCCCGGCTGATGACTGACAAGGAACCGGCGAGAACCTTGCGTCTGGTAGCCTTCACGAACGAAGAGCCGCCGTTTTTCTTCTGGAATAACATGGGAAGTCTGGTGTATGCCAAGGAGGCGCGCAGGCGAGGCGACGACATACGCCTGATGGTTTCGCTGGAGACAATAGGCTACTACAAAGACGACCCGAACAGCCAGCGCTATCCGCCCTTGTTTAGATTTTTTTATCCTGACCGCGCCAACTTTATCGCCTTCGTATCGAATTTCCGTTCACGCAAATTGATGCTGAAGGCCGCGGCGGCATTTCGTGAGCATTCCGATTTTCCCATCGAACACACGGCCACTTTTGCCTGGCTACCCGGCGTCGCCTGGAGCGATCATCATTCTTTCTGGAGGCAAGGATACCGAGCGTTGATGGTAACCGACACGGCATTTTACCGTTATCCTTATTATCACACTGAGCAAGATACGCCTGATAAACTCGACTACCCGCGTCTTGCACGTGCAACAGAAGGGTTATATTGGGCTTTCGTTTCGCTCGCCAATCAAGAATGTCTTTAGGGTAACTCTGAAAAATTCCATCCATGGAATTTTCAGAGACG
>DATMXC010000252.1:0-7400 GCA_035561915.1 Gammaproteobacteria bacterium | reverse complement strand
TGATCGCCATGAGCGTTGAAAAGCTTTCCATTTCTCTATCCTCCGATTTGGTGGAGTTCGTCGAACACTACCAGGCGGCCCACGTCTGCAAGAGCCGCTCGCAGGTTATCGAGACTGCGGTAGGTCTGCTCAGGCAACGTGAGTTGGAGCAAGCTTACCGGGCCGCTGCGCAAGAGCATGATATGGATTTTGACACCACCATTGCGGATGGGTTGCATCATGAAGCGTGGTGAAATTTACTATGCCGATCTCAGTCCCAGTGTGGGTTCAGAAATCAATAAACGCCGGCCGGTATTGATCGTAAGCAATGACGCCAACAATAAGGCCTCGACGACTTTGACTATCCTGCCCATTACCTCAAATGTGGAAAGGGTGTATCCGTTTGAAGTGGCGCTGGCTAAAAAGGAAAGCGGGTTACCAAAACCTTCCAAGGTGCAGGCTCAGCAAATTCGCACCATCTCTAAACAACGCATCAAAGGCAAGATGCAAGGCCGGTTGAACAAAGAGACCCTATTTCTTGTGGATGCAGCGCTGAGGTTGCATTTGGCGTTGGGTTAGGAAGCCTGGCTTAATCAGAGCTTTCCTAATTCCCCCCGTCGCCGGGAAAACTCCAGACCTTCCCCTCCGCGGGCCACACGCCGCGCTCAATCACCTTGCTATCCTCAAACACGAGATAACTCTCCTTCCCATAATGCGGAAGTGGGCGGATAAGCGCCTGCAGCGCCTCGGTGTTCGCTGCGGAGATGACCACGAGGATCTTGCCGTTGTTCTGCTTGGCGGACCAAACGCGGGCGCTGCCTTTGTCGGTAAACTGTGCCGGGGCGGCGGGGAGCTGATGTTTTTGTAGGAAGGCGGCGGTCTTGTCATGGGTTCCAATCACCAGCAGGGGATCGGAGGGGGGTGCGGTGCTGCCATCTGTAATGCAAGGAGCGGTATCAAGTAATTTCCCCGCCAGCTCGGCGGCGGTTTTGTGCAGTAAGGGATCGCTCCCCACCACCACCGTGAGTGTCGCAGGATCGGTCATCGCCTGACGCAGCAGCGGCGGCATCTCGGCGTCGGTGATGCGCCGGAACAGCCTGAGGTCGGGATCAATGCTGAGCGTCAAGGGTTGCTCGTTGAGTTCCACCGTATAGCTTTGCTCGGTATCGTTAAGTTCCAAGATCTTTTCAGCGCTGCCATTAGCCGTCTTGATCTGAATGGGTACCCGTAGCGTGTAGGCCGGCGTGGGTTGGGTCAGGGTGAACGAGGCGAGGTACGCACCCGCGCCGCCGGGGTTGGGTTGCGCCTTGAGCTTGTCTGCGCTGACTACTGGCGCGCCGGAACGGTTGAGCCATTGTTCAAAAAATATATCCAGATTCTTCCCGGAGCTTTTCTCAAAGGCGTGTTGCAAATCTTTCCAGCTCGCGGTTTGAAACTGTTTTTCCTTCCAAAAGTTACGCAGGGCCTGGTCGAAGGCCTGCTTGCCTATCCAGTCGCGCAGCATCAAAAAAATATACGCCGATTTGTGATAGCCGACGATCTCCGAGGTGTTGTGGCTGCGGGATGTAAATTGGTGCAACGGTTGATCCTGCCCCGGCGGGATGGAGGCGAAGTCGCGCAGCCATTGCAGGCGCATGGCGCGTGCATCATCTGGGCCTTCCTGTTCCTTGTAAGCGTAGTCGGCCATGAAGGTGGTGAGACCCTCGGCCCAGTTGCCGCGGGTGAGGTCTATGTACACGCCGTTTCCCCACCAGTTGTGCAAAATCTCGTGGCCAAGCGATGTGGTGCGGATGAAGGGCAGGCGCAAGACGTTGATACCGAGATAGGTGAGCGTGGGCATACCGAAACCGGTGGGCAAGGGACTGGAAACGATGCTGAATTCGCTAAACGGGTAAGGGCCTATATTGTTTTTGTAGCGATCGAGGTACGTACTGATCGAGTTAAGATAATCGCCTGCTAGCGCAGCGATTTCAGGATGGAAGTAGGTGCGCAGGCGCAGACCGTCGTGCATGATCTCCTTGATTTGATATGGGCCGGCCAGCAGATCTATTCCTTCCGCCGGTTGTTTGAATTCAAATTGGGCCTGATACCGCCCGTGCTGAAGGTCTTCCTTGACAAGTCGGCCGGGGACCAGACCGCGCTGTTCGGCGGGGAGATCGAGGGACACACTATAGGTAAACGCGTTGGCGTCAAAGCTGGGGTACCACGAGGGTTGATAGCCGGAGGCGGGGAGATAGGTGCCTTGAGTATCCGCCATGGCGGGGATGAAACCCAGTACCTCGCGGTGATCGAGGCGGGTGTCAAGGGGTTGCAGTTGGCCGTGGTAACTGAGCCGGAGCGTATGCTGGGCGGTAGGGCCATCGAGCTCAAGCCGCCAGGTAGATACGCCCTTGGATTCTTCGCTCGGCTTTACCGGGAGATCCTTGCCGTCCATGCTCAGCCGGGTGACCGTGAACTGTCCGCCCAACGCAAAGCTGATCGTACCTTGTGCGTTGAGGGTGACCACATCCTCCGCCGCAAGCTGTTGGCTGGCCGGTTCGAGGCGCACCTTGAGATCATGGTGCAGACCGGTGATCCGTGGATCGCCGCCCTGGATGCTTTCCTGTACGGCACAGGCCGAGAGGCTGATTAAGCAAAGAATAACCAGAAGTAGGGCCGAATTCATTCGGCCTGTTATGCTACGGCGATGCGGGGAATTTAGCGACGATGTCAAACTCATGGCCCTCGCGGCTGAGTGTGATGGGCAACCAGGTTCCCGGCGCCTGACGTTGCACGAGGGTGCTGACCTCACCCGCCTCTTTGATCTTTACGCCCGCCATCTCGATGATCACGTCATTAGCGATGATCCCTGCAGCGTCGCCCACGCCGTCCTCCATCACCTTGGCGATGCGTACCTTTCCTTCGGCGCCATCCAGAATAACACCTAAGCGCGGCTTGCCGGCTTGGGCGGCCTCGGCAGGGGCTGCTATACCGAACACGGCCTCGGCGATGCCCGGTTTCAGATCCTTACAATCACGCTCCTGATCCCACGCGAGCAGCACGGTACTGTCGGCGACGCCGAGGTCTTCCAGTTGATAGGGCACACCGTAGCGGTGCATGACGTGGCCCGCGCCCAGGATGCCGACGACGAGCGCATCGCTCGATTTCTTCACGGCACGAGCGATCGTCTCCGCCATGGCCCTGTCCCACACCTGCTGGCCCTGCACAAAGCGCAGGAAATCGGGGTCATCGAGCGCGACCGGTTTAGCATTCTTGGGTGTATCGCCGTGCTTTGCGTCAGATCGGCCGTGTGTCTGATAAATCCCGAGCAGTTCTTCGAGGTAGGCCGGCTGCGCAGGGGCGGGCTTGGACACCCCTTGACGCTCGTTTTCCGGCATCGCGTCCCAGCCGTGCTCGCGCACCTTTGTGGTCAGACCACGATCCACGTTGAGCGCCAGCATGGGAATCCGGTTCATGCGCGCGAAATGAAACAACGGCATATACAGCGATGGGTCATAATTCCACACCTTATGCCACTCACTCTGCTTGAGGAACTCGGCCTCGCTGAGCGAGCCCTCCACCCAGCGATCCAGCACGTCTTGCACACGGCGTGGGAACATCTCAAAACCGAGCACCATGTCCGGCTGTTTGGCATAGAGTGCAGCGAGGGTTTGCAGTTGCCAGCGGTGATGTTCAAAGCTGTCATGCAGCTCACCGAGTAACACCACCCGCCGTTGTGCTAAGCGCGTCATCAAATCCGGGATTTCCAGAGACGCTGCGCCTTCATTTCCGGGAGTTACCCAGCGCCCGACGGGGGCGCACGCATCATCGCCGTAGCTCGCCAAAGAGAGGGACAAGGCAAAGAAAAAAGGCAGGGCGTAACGCAACGATAGCAGTGAGGGCATGGGGTAGGGGTGTAAAAAGGTAATGAATTCGCGGTAGTATAGCAAACTGAGTTATCGGCCCAAATTTGAAACCATACTAATAGCATGGTCATACATCCTGTCATCCTCTCCGGCGGTTCCGGCAGCCGGTTATGGCCGCTGTCCCGCGAGCATTACCCCAAACAACTGTTGGCCCTGGTCGGCGAGCGCACCTTGCTGCAAGAGACCGTTTGTCATTTAGAGGGGGTCAAGGAGGCCGCCGAACCCATCGTGGTCTGTAACGAAGAGCACCGTTTTCTGGTGGCGGAACAGATCCGCCAGTTGGGCGGCAAGCCCTCAGATATCATTCTCGAACCCGCCGGACGCAACACTGCGCCGGCGCTCACCCTGGCGGCGCTTGCCATCACCCAGGGCGGGGTCGCTCCCGGCATCCTGCCTCCCGCGACATTAGTACTTCCGTGTACGTCACAAGACGGCGTCATGCTCGTCATGCCCTCCGATCATGTCATCCTGGACCGCGCCGCCTTTGTGAACGCGGTACGGCAAGGCGCCGAACTCGCGGCGCAGGGTGCGCTGGTTACCTTCGGCATCATACCCACCTCGCCGCAGACCGGCTATGGTTACATCAAGCAGGGCGAACCGCTCTCCGAGAATAACGCCTACCGGGTGGCGGCCTTCGTGGAAAAGCCCGACTTCAACACTGCGGAGAGCTATCTCGCCGACGGCCGCTATTATTGGAATAGCGGCATTTTTATGATGCGTGCGGAGACCTGGCTGAACGAGCTTGATGAACATCGCCCCGATATCGCAGCCGCCTGCCGTGCAGCCTACGCGCAGGGTAAAAAAGACGGCGATTTTTATCGCCCGGATGCAACTTTGTTCAGCGCCTGTCCCAGTGACTCGATTGATTACGCAGTCATGGAAAAGACCGCTCATGCGGTGGTCATCCCTCTCAACGCAGGTTGGTCCGACATCGGCGCCTGGCCGGCCTTGTGGGAGGTGTGCCCGCAGGATGCACAGGGTAACGTGATTCGCGGCGATGTTTCCACGCATGCCACCCAAAACGCCCTGTTGATCGCGCAGCACCGTTTTTTGGCAGTGGTCGGCGTGGAGGATATCATTGTGGTGGAAACGGCTGATGCCGTGCTGGTGGTCCACAAAGACCATGCCCAGCATGTCAAAGAGATCGTCGCCAAACTCAAGGCCGAACAACGCGAGGAATACAAGACCCATCGCAAGGTACATCGCCCGTGGGGTACCTACGAGGGCGTGGATGCGGGCCCGCGCTTCCAGGTGAAGCGCATCTGTGTGCATCCCGGCGCGGCGCTGTCATTGCAGATGCATCATCACCGGGCCGAACACTGGATCGTCGTCAAAGGCACGGCCAAGGTGACGCGCGGCGAAGAAGTCTTTCTGCTCAGCGAAAATCAGTCCACCTACATCCCGATCGGCGTGCGGCACCGCTTGGAAAATCCGGGCACCCTGGTGCTCGAAATGATTGAGGTGCAGTCGGGCAGCTATCTAGGCGAAGACGACATCGTGCGCTTCGCGGACAACTACAACAGAGAGTAATCACGCACCATGGATACACTATTAGTCACCGGCGGTGCGGGTTTCATCGGCTCCAATTTCGTTCTGGACTGGGTAGCACAGACAGATGGCACGGTCGTCAATCTCGACAAGCTGACCTATGCCGGCAATCTCAATAATCTCATGTCTCTTAAGGGCGACGCGCGGCACATCTTTGTCCACGGCGACATCGCCGACCGTCCCCTGGTGCGGCAACTCCTGGTGCAACATCGCCCCACTGCAATTGTGAACTTTGCCGCCGAGAGTCACGTGGACCGCTCCATACACGCCCCCGGTGAATTCATCCAGGCCAACGTCATTGGTGTCTACGCTTTACTCGAAGAGGCGCGCGCCTATTGGCACGGATTGGACAACACGACGCAAAATGCTTTCCGATTTTTGCATATCTCCACTGATGAAGTCTACGGCACACTCGGCCCAAACGATCCGGCCTTCAGCGAACAAACCGCCTACGCGCCGAACAGCCCCTATGCCGCCTCCAAGGCCGCCGCCGATCATCTGGTGCGCGCCTATCATCACACCTACGGTTTGCCCACCCTCACCACCAACTGCTCGAATAACTATGGGCCTTACCAATATCCGGAGAAGCTCATCCCACTGATGATCTGCAACGCCCTGCAAGGCAAACCTCTGCCTGTGTACGGCGACGGCAAGCAGATTCGTGATTGGCTCTACGTGGGCGACCATTGTGCGGCGATTCGCACCGTGCTCGCCAAGGGCAAAGTGGGGGAGACCTACAACATCGGCGGCTGGAGCGAAAAAACCAATATGGAGGTCATCCAGATCCTCTGTAATTTGCTGGACGAACTCGTCCCCGGCTCAGCCTATCGCCCGCACACTTCGCTCATCACCCACGTCACCGACCGCCCCGGCCACGACCGCCGTTACGCGATAGACGCCCGCAAGATCGAACGCGAGCTCGGCTGGCGGCCCAAGGCCGATTTTACCGGCGGCCTGCGCCACACCGTGAAATGGTATCTCGAACACCAGGATTGGGTAGGGCAGGTGAACAATGGAGCATATAGGGAATGGATGGCGCAACAATATGGTAAGGGGTGAGGGGTGAGGCGTGAGGAGGAAGCATCATGAATTGCTGGCGTGGCAGGAGGCAATAGCTCTAGTTAAAGAGGTGTACCGGGCAACGACTGTCTTCCCGCGCGAAGAAACCTACGGGCTGACAAGCCAGATTCGCAGAGCGGCTGTTTCTGTACCCGCTAATATAGCCGAGGGGGCGGCTAGAACGGGAGACAAGGAATTCCTCCAGTTTCTTTCTATTGCCAGAGGGTCGCTGAGCGAACTGGAAACGCAGGTTATTATTGCAAATGAATTAGGATACCTTGATCAGAGCCACCAACTGATGGCAAGGATTGATAAAATCTTTGGACTCGTTGGTGGCCTAATGACGTCCTTAAGAAAACGGAAAACCAAATGACTCTTCTCTCCTCACCCCTCACGCCTCACCCCTCACGGTGTAAAGGTATCATCCTCGCCGGCGGCAGCGGCACGCGGCTTTATCCCGTCACCTATGCAGTGTCCAAACAACTGCTGCCCATCTATGACAAACCGATGGTGTACTACCCGCTCACCACCCTCATGTTGGCGGGCATCCGCGACATCCTGTTGATCTCGACCCCGCAAGATATTCCGCGCTTCGAACAGTTGCTGGGTAACGGCAGTCAGTGGGGGCTCACTATCTCCTACGCTGTGCAGCCCGCGCCGGAAGGGTTGGCGCAGGCCTTTATCATCGGTAAAAAATTCATCGGCGATTCCCCTTGCGCCCTGGTACTGGGCGACAATATTTTTTACGGTCACGATTTTTCTCACACTCTACAAGCCGCCGCCGAAAAGACCTCCGGCGCCACCGTGTTCGCCTACCCCGTGCAGCAGCCCGAACACTACGGCGTGGTCGAATTCAACGGTAATGGAAAGGCCGTCAGCCTGGAAGAAAAACCCACCCAACCCAAATCA
>DATMXC010000251.1:0-3044 GCA_035561915.1 Gammaproteobacteria bacterium | reverse complement strand
GCTCACCGAGGCGATAGAGGCCCTGCCGGAACGGCAGCGTTTGGTACTCTCCCTGTATTACGACGAAGAGCTGAACCTGCGTGAGATCGGTGAGGTGCTGGAGGTTAGCGAGTCGCGCGTCAGTCAGATTTTAAGTCAGGCTCTGTTGCGCCTGCAAACACATATGCGGCATTGGGGCGGAAGAGAAAGAGGCTAGGGATTAAAGACGGGGAATTAACCCTAGTCTAGTGCTAAAGGAATCTCTGGTTTATTTAGAGATTCCGCGGGGCAAGGATGCACCGCCATTTTTTGAACACGCAAGTGTTTTAAAAATTAAGAAAAGTAAAAAACCACTTTTTTACTTTTCGTCTCTGAAAAATCCCCAGGGATGGGTTTTTTAGAGTTTTAAATTGAGGAGGAACATCTGTGGATAAAAATATGAAGATTCTTATTGTGGATGACTTTTCCACGATGCGCCGCATCATCAAGAATCTGTTGCGCGATCTGGGTTTCAACAACACCAGTGAGGCGGACGACGGTAATTCTGCTTTGCCCATGCTGCAGGCGGGTGATTTCGATTTTCTGGTGACGGACTGGAATATGCCGGGCATGCAGGGCATAGATCTCCTGAAGGCGGTGCGCGCCGATGCGAAGCTCGCCAAGCTGCCGGTGCTGATGGTTACTGCAGAGTCCAAGCGCGAGCAGATCATCGAGGCGGCACAGGCAGGCGTCAGCGGCTATATCGTCAAGCCGTTCACGGCCATCACCCTCAAGGAAAAGATAGACAAGATTTTTGAACGGCTTGAGGCCACCAGCGCGGCTTAACTGAAACCGTACGGAACGATCCTCGTTCCAGACCAAAGGATAACTCATGGACACGATAACCATAAATCAAGAAGAACTGCTCATCAAGGCGCGCGCCTTGTTACAGGAGGTCGAGGCCGGCAATGAGACGCAGGTGAACAACCTGCTGGAGGAGATCGGTAAACTGCGCGAGTCCACCCTGTTCCAGGAACTGGGCCGGATGACGCGCGAATTGCACGAGTCGCTCAACAGCTTCCGGTTCGACTCCCGCCTCACCGAGCTTGCGGAGCACGAGATCCCGGACGCCAAGGAGCGTCTCAACTACGTCATAGACATGACTAATCAAGCGGCCCACCGCACCATGAGCATGGTCGAGGAGACCATTCCCCTCTCAGAACAGTTGGAAAAGCTCGGCAACGATCTGACACAAAAATGGAAGCGTTTGATGCGGCGTGAGATGGACGCTAAAGAATTCAAAAAACTCAGCCAGGAGGTGGGCGAGTTCCTGCCGCTGGTCGAGGAGCATGCCACCAAGATACACGCCAATCTGTCTGAGATGATGATCGCGCAGGATTATCAGGATATCACCGGCCAGATCATACGCCGGGTGATTACCCTGGTGCAGGATATGGAAAACAACCTGGTGAACATGATCCGCATCTCGGGAGCCAAGATACAAGCCACGCCCGCCGCGCCGAAGAGCAAGACGACGCTCGAAGGTCCGCAGATCAATCCTAAAGGCCGCGAGGATGTGGTGGACGGGCAGGATAACGTGGATGCGCTGTTGTCGAGTCTTGGATTTTGATGTCGAGGGATTGCAATGAATGACGATAACGAGATCCTGCAAGACTTTCTGGTCGAGGCTGGTGAGATCCTGGAAAAACTGGGAGAGCAACTCGTGGATCTGGAGTCGCGTCCCGACGACAAGGAATTGCTCAACGCCGTGTTTCGCGGGTTTCACACTATCAAGGGCGGCGCCAGTTTTCTGGCTCTGACACCGCTGGTGGAAGTCTGTCACCGCGCCGAGGACGTGTTTAACATCCTGCGTCAAGGTCAGAGGCAGGTGGATGCGCAGCTCATGGACGTGATGTTGGAGGTGCTGGATGCACTGAATCGCATGTTCGCGTCCCTGCTGGCCGGTGAAGAGCCGGAACATGCCGACCCTGCCATCCTCGAACAGCTTGATACTCTTTCTATAGTCGGCCAGGTTCAAGATACCGCTAAAGCGGACGTCTCACCGGAGAAGTCCGAACCGCCACAAACCCCGAGCGGTGACATAACGGACGTGGAGTTCGATCGGATGCTCGATGCGCTGGGCGGACAGGAACCTCCCGCGCCCGCTGCGATCTCCGCGGCGAATGATGAGATCACCGACGCGGAATTCGAGGCCCTGCTGGATCAATTGCACGGTCCCGGGACGCACAGCGAGGCGCCTGTCCCTGCCGCCGCAGTCGGTTCCGCCAAGGCGCCGCAGCAGCCTGCAGTGACGCCTGTCGCAAAGGCGTCCAAGCCTGAGCCCGACCTCATCACCGACAGTGAATTTGATGCCTTGTTGGATCAACTGCACGGCCCTGCCAAGAAAGGCGGGCAAGAGAAACCCCCCGCCGCAGCGGAACCGCATGCAGAGGCTGTAGGAAAACCCGCCTCCGTGCGCGCAGCCAAACCCGACGCGCAGGAAGCGGTGGCGCCGGTGGCTGAGACGACGGTGCGCGTGGACACCAAGCGCATAGACGATATTATGAACATGGTGGGTGAGCTGGTGCTGGTTCGCAACCGTCTGGTCACGCTGGAGACGGGCTTCGCCAACGAGGAGATGACCAAGGCGGTTTCCAATCTGGATGTGGTGACGGCTAACCTGCAGATCGCGGTGATGAAGACCCGCATGCAGCCCATAAAAAAGGTGTTCGGGCGCTTCCCACGCGTGGTGCGTGACCTCGCTCGCAGCCTGAAGAAAGAGGTTAATCTGGAGTTGCAGGGCGAAGACACCGATCTCGACAAGAATCTGGTCGAGGCCCTGGCCGATCCGTTGGTACACCTGGTACGGAACGCCGTGGATCATGGCATCGAGATGCCGGACGTGCGTGCCGCCAAGGGTAAGCCTCGCGCCGGGACGGTGATACTCGCCGCCGAGCAGGAAGGGGACCACATACTGCTTACTATCACCGACGACGGCGCGGGCATGGACCCGGAACTGCTGCGGCGCAAGGTGGTGGAGAAAGGGTTGATGGACGTGGATGCCGCTGCGCGTTTGGATCACCGCG
>DATMXC010000250.1:0-11726 GCA_035561915.1 Gammaproteobacteria bacterium | reverse complement strand
TGACCTGCCTTCAAACACGCCGATCAGGCTGTTACATAATTGCGCGAGCCTCGTAGGGGTGGCGAAATCTTGATGCTTAGAATTAACGGTGAGCGAGGATATTTTGGGATAACTGGCCAGAAACAGTAGTTTTCGACCACGTTCGGAAAGATGCACGAGGCGCCCACGTCTGTCCATGATGATAAGTCCAGTCTCTTCGCCGTCTACCCATTCTGTCTGTAGACCTTTGGCAGTAGTTAAGCCATGGGTGATATAGGGCGTTATCCATTCTAGACGATCATGTTCCTGTTGAGTAAAAGGTGGATCGCGCTCTGCACGGCCAAGCACTACCACACCCACCGGCCGATCACGCTCATACAGGACCGAATATAAACAATGATAGGCATTGATGGGGCGAAAGATCAAATTATAATAATCATGTTTATAAAATTCTTTTAGGCCTATTTTTGTATAAGACTCAAGCGTAACTACGCCTCGATAGCGTCGTACAAACTCCTGGAAGGTGAGCATCACTTCCGATTCTCGCTTTTGATAAAACTCACTGAAATAGAGTGGCCCTATATCGACGTTAATAGGGTCCTCAAAGCACAGATTAGTCGCCTGACAATTTTCGTCTGCCCAGTGAAATAGATTGGAGTAAGAAGGCACCACGACATGTAATTCTTTAAGTAGAGCAGGCATAATCACCTCTCCACCCAAGCCCAAGCAGCACAATTGTTTGATGCGTTCTTCTGCTTTTTTGACGGGCACGGCTTGTTGGTTATTGTTGCCAGACCAAGATGGTCATGATGATTCTAGCCTATCACGAGACGGCACACCACCGCTTATGCGGCGGGAATGGTTTCTGTCTCCCGGAGCGGCAGGCGCACCGTAAAGCACGTCCCTTTGCCGGGTTCGCTGTGCACCTCGATGTCGCCGCCCATCAAGCGGCAAAAGCGTTGCGTTATGGTGAGCCCGAGCCCGGTGCCGCCGTATTTTCGGGTGGTGCTCATGTCTGCTTGCCGGAAGGCTTCAAAAATATGAGTCTGCTGCTCTTTGGGAATGCCGATGCCGGTATCCGCCACGCTGATGCACAAGCCCTGTTCGTCGCGTATCATGCGCACCTGGATGTCTCCATTTTGGGTGAATTTGTTGGCGTTGCTGAGCAGGTTAAGCACAATCTGGCGCAGCTTGCCTGGGTCAACCAGCACTTTGCCGTCGAGATTTGTTATCTCTACCTTTAACCCGTTATTTTTGTTTTCAAATAAGGGCCGCAGCAGCTCGGAGACTCCGTTTATCAACTCTTGCAGATCCGTCGGCTCCAGCGCCAGCTCCATGCGTCCGGCCTCGATCTTGGTGAGGTCGAGGATGTTATTGATGAGTCCCAACAGATGCCTGCCGGCGGCATGGATGCGCCGCAGGTCGGTCACCTTTGCATCATCGCCTTGCTCTTCAAGCTCCTCGATCAGGATGTCGGTGTAGCCGATCACGGCACTCATCGGGGTGCGCAGTTCGTGGCTCACATTGGCGAGAAATTCCGATTTGTGACGGTTCGCCTCCAGCGCCTGGTCGCGTGCCAGCACCAGTTCCTGGGTACGTTCAGCGACTTGTGACTCCAATGTATCCCTTTGCTGGCGCAGGCTTCTGTCGCGTAGTTCCAATATCATCATCATATTATTGAAGGCATACGCCATGTTGCGCACCTCCAGCGGACCGTCAATCTCCGCGCGTATTTTGTCTTCGCCCAGTTCCGCAGTTCCCATAGTGGCGGCAAGCGTGTTGAGCGGCCGGGTCACCTTGGCTATGATTAATCGCATCAGTACATACAACACCAGCGAAAACAGCAATGACGCACCGATGTTTTGTACAAACAGTTCACGTTGAGTATTTTGCAGCGATTGCTTGCTCAGGGTGACTTGCACAAAACCCAGCAACTCGATCTTGCCGGCTGGGATGCTGAACGGCGAGTTATCCTCTGCGTCGGTTTGGGTGCCGGAGTACACCGGCGCCAGAAACTGCCAAAGCTCTGCGGTTTCATAAGCCAGCGCGGCGGATTTGTTGTCCGCTCCTGACCCAGTCATGGGAGGCGGCCATCTATCGCCGGCGCCCAGTTCGCTCAGCAAGCTGGTCTTGCCGTTCTCGGCACTGTACATAGCTGCATAGGCGACATCAGGAAAACCGAGTGTGGTGTTCAGAGCATTTTTGCCGTTTTCGGCGGAGCGGGTGAGCAGTGCGAGCACGCTCTGTTTGGCCAGGCTGTTGGTGACGTGCAGACCCCGTCTGAGGTAATCATTCTGCATCCGCTGGCTGAAAAGCCAGGCGGTGGAGAGCGAGGTCCCGAAGGCAATGATGACAATGCCCAACGTCAGGCTGACGGTAAGCTGTCTGCCCAGAGTCAAGTTGGCGGGGATGAGACGTCGCAGAAGGCGCATGGTTAAGGTACGGGGAAGACCAGCTCGAAGCCCTGCCGTTGTTCGGCGCTGAACTGAATGTTGAGATGATCGGCGGTACGCAGATTGACGGCGGTCAGCAAATCCGTCACCGGTAACACCGCCGCCGTTGCTTTGGCATCCGCGATCCGTTGGGCAGCCAGTTTTGCCAGACTTGCACCCATGGCGCGGTTATCGGGGTACAGGGCGAATAACATGCCGCGCTTGACCAGTCCCGGATTGCTCGAAAAAGCCGGCCAGCCGCGCCGCCAAACCTGTTCCAGAACCTCGGCCAAGAGAGCCTCCTGCCCGGCGTTGTCCTCGCTGGGGAGCCATAAGGCATTACCCGGTCCGGAGTTCGAGTTGAACAGCTCGCTATAGCGCTGTGCCGTGCTCCGCAGGTCTTGTGCCTCATAACTCACCAGCGTGAGACCACGTTCGGCGGCCGCCTGCCTCGCCAAGGCGATGAGCCAGCCCTGGCGCACAGGGTCGTAGACCACATGCACCCGTTTGGTCTGCGGCGTGAAGGTGCGTACTAGATCGAATAGGCGGTCCGGCGCCGCCGATAAACTGATCGCCGTGACATTCGGGTTTTGTTCGGGCGCGATTTTTACCGCACCGGCCACGATCGGGATCTTGAGCCCCAACGCCTGTACCGCATCCAGGGTCCGTTGACCGAGGACGACCAGCACGCTGTAGTGTCCCTTTGCCAGCCACTCCGGCAGAGCACCGGCCTGGCCGTCATTGCTGAGGAGGTACTCCTTCACCTCTAGCCTGGTCCCGGACTGAATCCCGCTTACGATATCGGCAAAAACACTGTGGTAAGGTTCTGGAAGGTTGGGGTAGATCACGGCGATGGCAGCGGGTTCAGCAGATGCCAGCCGTGCGAGTAATAACCAGCACAGCAACACAGAGAGCAGTGTGTGGCGCATGCTTTTATAGTCGGATGTCGATCATGAAGAAAGAGATGTTGAGTTATTTGGTGTAGAAGAGCAATATTTATGCCATATAAAACCTGGCCGGACCACGGCCTAACATGTCTGGCACTTAAATTGCATTCTCGTTTGGAACGCATTATTCATTATCCAAGATCTCAAAACGATTCAAATTCGCCTTATCGAACGAGGACATTCCATGTCTGACGCGGTTACCCCTAACAAGCCTTGCCTGCTGCTGGTCAACGACCACGAAGATACTCTGTTATTACTCAAAAGGGCGCTGATGAAGGCCGGTTTTGACAACATACTCCAGGCGGGCGATGGCAGAGAGGCAATCCGGCAGTTAGGTCTGCACCCGGTCGATTTATTGATTACCGATGTCCACATGCCCTATCTGGACGGCTGGCGCCTGGCGCGCATGGTGCGCTCCGGGTTGTTCCGCTGCAGCAGTGGCATACCGATCATTGTGGTCTCCGGCACCTATGCCGACCGCATCGCCGAGGTCACGGCGCGCGAGTACGGCATCAACCGCTTTGTGCCGCTGTTACCGCAACAAGGCTATGAGGCGGTGTTGAGTGCAGTGAGCGATTGCCTGAGCGGCCGGGATCAAGGTCTCAGTAAACCCACGTTATTGATTGTCGAGGATGATCCCGATACGGCGATTCTTGCGCGAAGAATGCTGCAACGCCGCTTCGAGGTCGAGACCGCCGGCGACGGCCAGGCCGGCCTGGAGGCGTGGCGCGCAGGCCGTCACAAGCTGGTACTGCTCGATATTATGCTGCCCAGGCTTTCCGGTGTAGAGGTGTTGGGCGCCATCCTTGCCGAGTCTCCCAAGCAGGCCGTGGTCATCATGACCGCGAACGCCACCCTCAATCAATCGGAGATCGTGATGTTGGCCGGCGCGACGGATTTCATTGCCAAACCTTTCGAGGCCGAACAGCTCCGCAGGGTGTGCGAGATCGCTCTGCGCCGCGACGATTTCATGGTGAGCAATGAGCAGTTTCTGGCGCGCCTGCGCGAGAACAGTAAGGTCATAAGAGAATTGCAAACCATGAAGTTTGCACTCGACCAGCATTGCATCGTAGGCACCGCCGACACTACCGGACGGATTATCCACGTCAACGAAAAATCCTGCGAGATCAGCCAGTATCAGCCCGAAGAATTGATCGGCCAGTTCCCGCACATACTCAATCACAGTTGCCACCCTAAAAGTTTTTTTGATGAGATGTGGGAGACTGTCAAGTCGGGGACGGTGTGGCACGGTGAGATGAAGAACCGCAAAAAGGACGGCGGTTTTTATTGGACGGATACCACGGTGATACCGTATATGGACGCACAAGGCCGGCCCTACCAGTACGTCGCTATCCGCACCGACATCACGGCGCGCAAGCAAGCCGAGCAGGAATTGATAGGGACGCGCGACCAGGCCTTGGCGGCGTTGCGGCTCAAATCGGAATTTCTCGCCAACATGAGCCACGAAATCAGAACCCCCATGAATGCTATCCTCGGTATGGCAGAGCTGATGCAGGACACCCTGTTAACAGGAGAGCAGAGCGACTACCTTAAAACCTTGCGGCAATCGGGTGAAAGCCTGTTGCACATCATCAACGATATCCTCGATCTTTCCAAGATCGAGGCCGGCAAGATGCCGCTGGAGCGGGTGGACTTTTCTTTGGTGGAGATGGTGGAATCGGTGCTGGAGGCCCTCACCCCGGCGGCGCGTCAGAAGCGGCTGTCGTTGATGTCCTACGTGGCGCCGGAGATTGTTTCACTACTAAAAGGTGATCCGGGGCGTATGCGTCAGGTGTTGATGAATTTGGTCGGCAACGCCATCAAGTTCACCGAGCAGGGCGGTGTGGTCGTGCGCGCTACGCTGGAGTTGGGCGACGACGCGCACAGCACGGTGCGCATCACGGTGACCGATACGGGTGTTGGGATTCCCGAACAGATCAGGGATAAGCTGTTTCAACCGTTCACCCAAGCCGACGGGACAACGACGCGCAAATACGGCGGCACCGGTCTCGGTCTTTCCATCTGTAAGAATCTAATCACTATGATGGGCGGGGAGGTCGGCATAGAGAGTGAAACGGGTAAGGGTACGACCTTCTGGTTCACTCTGCCCTTCATGCACGGCTCGGAACAGCCCAGCTCGGTCAAGCATGAAGCCGAGCGTCACGACTACCGCGCCGCCGCTGAAGGGATCGGCGCTGTGCGCGTGCTGGTGGTGGATGACAGTCCGGATCAGGGCGAGGTGGTGCATCAATATCTTACGTCGTGGGGATTGCAGAACGACCGCGTAGAGTCCGCCGCGCAGGCACTAGACCTGATGCGCGCGGCGGTCGCGGACCGCGCCCCTTACCACGTTGCGATTATTGCCCGGGTCATGCTAGGCATGGATGGTTATCAATTGGCGCGCGCGATTCGCTCCGACGAGTCCTTCAATGCCACCAAGCTCATCATGCTGACTGCGTTCGATGTGCAAGAGCACCACGAGCAGGCCCTCCAGGCCGGCTACTCGGGCTTTTTGACCAAACCTCTGAGGCAATCTGACCTGTTCGACTGCCTCGCAGACTTGTACGATATAACCACCATACAGCCTTATACAGCGCAGTCTGCGCCTCCGCCCGCCGCAAAGGCGGTGGAGCATTCCAGCCGGCTGCTGCTGTTGGTGGAAGACAATCCGGTCAACCGAAAGCTCGCCATGATGCAGTTGAAAAAGCTCGGCTTTACCGCGCACACGACCAATAACGGGCGTGAGGCGCTTACGGCCCTACGGTTAAGCCGTTATGACTTGATACTGATGGATTGCCAGATGCCGGAGATGGATGGCTATGAGGCGACCGGCGTAATCCGCACTATGGAAACGGAGAGCGGTCTTCACACACCGATTATCGCCATGACCGCTAATGCCATGGCCGGTGACCGTGAACGCTGTATCGCCGCGGGCATGGATGACTACCTCTCCAAGCCGGTCGGCATCGAACAACTGCGCGTCAAGATCCAACGCTGGCTGCCTGAGCTGCCCGCCGCGCAGCATGCCATCATAGAGGATCAGCCGGCCCCTGTTGCAAAGTCTCCAGCGATGGATGACAAGGCGCTGGACAAGATACGCGCCTTGCAGATGGAGGGTGAGCCGGACCTTTTAAGCGAGATCATCGCGAGCTATCTCGGCGACGCCCCGGTTCAACTTGAGGCCATCCATAGAGCCGTGGCGACCGGCGATGCGGAGGGCCTGCGTCGTTCCGCCCACAGCATGAAATCGAGCAGCGCCAACCTCGGTGCGACGGTATTGTCCAGCCTGTGTAAGGAGCTGGAAGAAATGGGGCGCAGCGGCGACTTACGACAGGCTGCTCAAAAATGTCAGCAGGCGCAGCGCGAGTTTGATGCGGCGCGCCGGGCCTTGGAGGTTATCCGCAGCGGCGTGGAGCCGCCTGCGCCGTTGAGCCGGGCGGTGTAGGGGCTAGGTCTAAAAACGCACACCGCAGAGGACGCAGAGGGATAAGATTGAAATAACTTGTTTCTCCTCCGCGTCCTCTGCGGTAAAGCTTTTATCTAACGTTTAACAATAACTTGTTTCTCCTCTGTGTCCTCCGCGGTGAAGCTTTTATCTAAGATTCAACAGCATGCCGAAATCCTGTAGCGGCGCGACCAGCAGCATCAGCGACAATTGCAGCAGCACCAGAACCAGGACGGGTGAGAGATCGAGGCCCGAAATCGCCGGGATAATGCGCCGAGCGGGGGCCAGCAGCGGTTCGTTGAGCTGATAGAGCAGCAGGCTCACCGGGCTATGGTCGCCCGGCCGCACCCAGCTCAGAATGACCTGGATCAGGATCGAGAACAAAAAGATTTTTATCAGCAACGACAACAGTCCCGCCACCGCCAGTACCATCAAACCGCCCACGCTCAAGGGCTGACCCAGCAGCTGTATGACCAGCACCAGCTCTATGATCTGCAACGCCAGCATCAGCACCACCGAAGCGAAATCAATCCCACCGAAGCCGGGAATCACGCGGCGCAACGGTCGCAATAGAGGCGTAGTCATCTTCACCAGAAACTGCGAAACAGGGTTGTAAAAATCGGCGCGCACCCACTGCAATAAAAAGCGCAGCAACACAGCCAGAATATAAAGCCCAAACACCGTCTGAATCAGAAACACCGCGGCGTTGCCGAAATAACCTCCCATTTTATTCTCCTAAGGAAGCCCCTGAGGGCTTCCTGCAGTATATGGATGTACTGACATTTTTCAATCACTTGTGGTGATTGAAAAATGAAGAAAAACGAAAATCACATTTTTCGTTTTTTGCCGGGCAGGAAGCCCCTATGCCGCGGGCGCATGGATGCGCAGGAGCGGCCGTCTCTGAAAAATCCCAGGGATGGGTTTTTCAGAGTTCCCCTAATAGCTTGGCCAATTCGATGGAGCGTGTATGTGCGGCCTTGAGCGCCGAGTCGAACAGCTCCTGCAGATGGCCCTCTTGTAATACCCGGACCGCCTGTTCCGTGGTGCCTCCCTTGGAGGTGACGCGCGCACGCAGGTCAGCGGTATCCTCATTACTCTCCAACGCCATTTTGGCGGCGCCGAGTGCTGTCTGCAAGGTCAGGAGGTGCGCCACCTCACGGTTGAGGCCGAGTCGCATGGCGGCGTTTTCCAATGCCTCCATGACTAGAAAAAAATAGGCTGGACCGCTGCCGGAGAGCGCGGTCACGGCGTCCATCTGCGTCTCATCCTCCAGCCACAATGTAAGCCCCACGGCACGCAGGATGGACTCTGCCAGATTACGTTGTTCCTGCGACACATGGGCATTGGCATAGAGCGCCGTGGCGCCGGTCTGCACCAGCGCGGGGGTATTCGGCATAGTGCGGACGACGGCGGCATCGCCATCCAACCATCGGTTCAAATCGGGTTCACGTATCCCGGCGGCGATGGACACCACCAGCGGGCGGTGCTTTTGTATCGTGGGGGCCAGTTCCTGCGCC
Source organism: Gammaproteobacteria bacterium (assembly GCA_035561915.1). GTDB lineage: Bacteria > Pseudomonadota > Gammaproteobacteria > SURF-13 > SURF-13 > JACPZD01. Next base: position 3,406 of record DATMXC010000250.1, on the reverse strand, counting down.
ACAGTTTTCAATACTTGGGGTTTAACGGCCAATACCACGACGGAGGCACGTTCTGCGGCTTGTACGTTGGACGTGGCGGTATGTATGCCAAAGTTTTGGCGCAGCTCGGTCAATTGTCCCGCGTTTGGGTCAGCCACCCAGAGATTTTGTGGCGAATAGCCGTCGGCGATCAGACCGGCAATCAGGCTCCGCGCCATGTTGCCGCCGCCAATGAAGGCCAGGATAGCGTTTTCCACAGGAATTCCTTATTTATTTATGTCAGCTTGGAAGTGTAACGCACTAGAACTATAGGGGCTAGAACTACAGGGGTTAGGGTCTAAGGACAGGGAACTAGGGGAAAAACTATCCCTTACCCTAACCCCTAGATCCTAGCCCTTATCCCTGCTTCCAAACACCCCCCTCCCCACTCTCACTATCGTTGCTCCCTCGGCAATGGCGGCCTCCAGATCTTCCGTCATGCCCATCGAGAGGGTGTCGAGCTTAAGACCACTGGCCTGTAATTCCTCCAGGGTCTGGTGCAATCTGCGTAAGGGGACGCGCTGTTCTGCAAAATCATGGCACGGTGCCGGGATCGCCATAAGGCCCCGCAGGCGCAGGCGCGGCAACCCTGCCACCGCCTCCGCCAGCTCCGGGAGTTGTTCCAGGGTTACCCCTGCCTTGCGGGGCTCGTTATCTATATTGACCTGTAAACAGATGTTGAGCGGCGGTAAGTCAACAGGGCGCTGAAGGCTGAGCCGCTCGGCAATGCTCAGTCGGTCTACACTATGAATCCAGTCGAAATGTTCGGCGATGGCCGGAGTCTTGTTGCTCTGGATGGGGCCTATAAAGTGCCACTCCAGCCTCAGATTTTGTAGGCGAGGGTCTTTGATTTTGGCCATGGATTCTTGCAGATAATTTTCTCCGAAACGGTGCTGGCCACTGAGCGCCGCCGCATAGATCACCTCTGCCGGAAAGCCTTTGCTTACCGCGAGGAGGGCCACCGAGCCGGGTTGTCTGCCGAATCCCAGCTCTGCCTGTGCGATGCGTCGGCGCACCCTGTCAAGCCTGTCGGTGATAGTTTCAGTTGCGTCCATGAGGTTTAAGATGTAATTTTACTATCAAGTAACAAGCACGGGGCGCCGATAACTTCTCTGATTTGACCTTCCGGGGAGGCTCGGGGTAAATCATTAACCGGCAAGGGGCGGCATTGTCGCCCCTTGCCGTACTTGCGGCCTGCCCGTGGGGGCATGACCGTCGTATCCACTTGGGGAAAAATATGGATATTACCGAATTATTAGCCTTCAGCGTCAAGAACAAGGCCTCGGACTTGCATCTGTCGGCGGGTCAACCCCCCATTATCCGTGTAGACGGCGACATGCGCCGTCTGGATGTTCCCGCCCTGGATCATAAGACCGTCCACGCCATGGTCTATGACATCATGAACGATAAGCAGCGCAAGGACTATGAGGAATTTTACGAGACCGACTTTTCTTTTGAGATCCCTACCCTGGCGCGCTTCCGGGTCAACGCCTTCAACCAGTTCCGCGGCGCGGGCGGCGTATTCCGCACCATCCCTTCCAAGGTGCTGACTCTGGAAGATCTGGGCTGCCCGCCGGTCTTCAAGGAGATCGCCGATGCGCCGCGCGGGGTGGTGCTGGTCACCGGCCCCACCGGTTCCGGCAAATCCACCACCCTCGCGGCGCTTATCAATTATCTTAACGAAAAAGAATTCTCTCACATACTCACCATTGAAGACCCCATCGAATTTATTCATGAGAGCAAAAAGTCCCTGATTAACCAGCGCGAGGTCTTCCAGCACACGCTGGGTTTCAGTGAGGCGTTGCGCTCGGCCTTACGCGAAGACCCGGACATCATCCTGGTGGGCGAAATGCGCGACCTCGAGACCATCCGCCTGGCGCTCACCGCCGCCGAGACCGGCCATCTGGTGTTCGCCACGCTGCATACCAATTCGGCGGCCAAGACCATAGACCGTATCGTGGATGTCTTCCCCGCCGGCGAGAAAGACATGGTGCGGGCCATGCTGTCGGAAAGCCTGCGCGCGGTAATTTCGCAGGCCCTGTTCAAGAGGACGGGCGGCGGGCGCATCGCCGCGCACGAAATCATGATCGCCACGCCGGCCATCCGTAACCTGATCCGCGAAAACAAGGTGGCGCAAATGTATTCGGCAATTCAAACGGGGCAAGCCACCGGCATGCAGACGCTCGATCAAAATCTGCAAGGGCTGGTACGCGCCGGGCTGGTGAACAAGCTCGATGCGCGCGTTATGGCGGTCAACAAAGATTCATTTAACTAGAGGGCGTCACCGTGGTCTTTAACGATCTGCTCAAGATGATGGTGGAGAAAGGCGCCTCGGACCTGTTCATTACCGCGGGTGTGGCGCCCAGCCTCAAGGTGCACGGCGAGATCAAACCGGTGACAGAGGCGGTGCTCACTACGGAGCAGGCCCGCGATGTGGTAATGAGCGTCATGAACGCTCACCAGCGCTCGGAGTTTGAACGTACCCTGGAGTGTAATTTCGCCATCGGCGTCGCGGGTCTCGGCCGTTTCCGCGTCAACGTCTTTCAGCAACGCAACAGCATAGGCATGGTGTTGCGCAGGATTCAAACCGAAATCCCCAAGCTGGAAGATCTGGGGCTGCCTCCGATACTACAAGACATCTCCATGACCAAGCGCGGCCTGGTGATTTTCGTGGGAGGTACCGGCACCGGCAAATCTACCTCGCTGGCGGCCATGATCGGCTACCGCAACCAAAACAGCTCCGGGCATATCATCAGCATCGAAGACCCCATCGAATATGTGCACAGGCATCAGAACTGCATCATTACCCAGCGCGAAGTGGGGGTGGACACCGAGTCCTTCGAGACGGCGCTCAAGAACACCTTGCGCCAGGCCCCGGACGTGATACTGATCGGTGAGATCCGCGACCGCGAGACCATGAGCCACGCCATCGCCTTCGCCGAAACGGGGCATCTGTGTCTCTCCACGCTGCACGCCAACAGCGCCAACCAGGCGTTGGATCGCATCGTCAATTTCTTTCCCGATGATCGCCGCGACCAGTTATTGATGGATCTCTCGCTCAACCTCAAGGCGGTGATCGCCCAGCGGCTATTACCGCGTGCCGACGGCAAGGGCCGCTGTGCGGCGATCGAGATTATGCTCAATACCCCGCTTATGTCCGATTTGTTGTTAAAGGGCGCGGTACATGACATCAAGGCGTTGATGACACGCTCCACGGAGGCGGGGATGCAGACCTTCGATCAGGCCTTGTATGATCTTTATCAGAAAGGCGAGATCACCTACGAAGACGCCGTGCGCTACGCCGATTCCGCCAACGACCTGCGCCTGATGGTCAAGCTCCATGATGAGCAAAAAATGAAGAAGATCGGCTCCACGCTGGAAGGGGTGA
>DATMXC010000249.1:0-7298 GCA_035561915.1 Gammaproteobacteria bacterium | reverse complement strand
CACCTGCACAGAGCGAAGCGGCCTATGGCGCGGCACTGTTGGCCCTGCGCGGCGCACAACAAGCGCGCACTCCATGAGCAACGACATCATCACCGGCGCAAGCTACTTACTCCGCGGCTTCCGGTTGATTCGGCAGCCGGGCGTGCGCCGCTACGTGGCGATTCCGCTCCTGTTGAACACCCTGATCTTTGCCGTATTGACCGCCTACGCCGCTCACTGGCTCCAGACCTTGACGGCCCAACTGACGTCGGTTTTGCCCGGCTGGCTCGATTGGCTGCAATGGCTGTTATGGCCGCTGCTGGTATTGGTTGCCCTGGTGGTCATCTATTTTGGTTTTAGCCTGCTGCTCAATCTGATCGGCGCGCCTTTTAATGGCCTGCTTGCCGAGGAGGTCGAAACGCACCTCACGGGACGCACTACGCTAGAACAATCATGGAGCAGGCTGTTGCTGGACATTGTCCCCGCCTTGTTAGGTGAGCTACGCAAGATCGGATATTTTCTGGTGTGGGCCTTGCCGCTGTTGCTGATCTCTTTCATCCCTCCGTTGAATCTGGCCGCGCCGCTACTGTGGATAGTCTTCGGCGCCTGGATGCTGTGCCTGCAATACACCGATTATGTGATGGGCAATCATCGCCTGTCCTTTCGTGAACAGCGGCGCACGCTCGCCCAGCAGTGGCGTGTGAGCCTGGGCTTCGGCGGCGCTGCGCTGCTCGCGACGCTCATCCCCGGCGTCAATCTGATCGTGATGCCGGTAGCGGTCGCCGGCGCTACCGCAATGTATTTGGAGCGATTCGCGCGTCCTGCGTAAGCTGCCGCAAAGTATCCAAATCCAAATAGGACTTGCCGTTCACAGTGCCTTTTAACACGCTAAAGGGGCGGTCGGGTTCGCCGAGATGATTCAGCACCAACTCCGCGCCCGTAAAATCCTGGTCGCGGGTGTAGTCATTCGTCGTAATAACGGTCCTCAACCCGGCCCCACGTGCCGCCTTGAGCCCGTTTTCAGAGTCTTCCAGCGCGATACACCGGGAGCGGTCTAAGCCCATCTGCTCCAGGGCGTAGTTAAAAATGTCCGGGGCGGGCTTTTTGGCCGCGACCACATCCCCGGCGGCAATCGTCTCAAACCAGGAAGCGGGAATCTCCGGGTTTGCATGTTCCAGCAGGGCCATAACATTGGCCGGCGTAGTGGTGGTGGCAATCGCCAGCCGGACCCCCTCGGCGCGCGCTTCCTCCAGCAGGCGCCGCACACCAGGCCGCAGTGGGATCCTGCCAGCCGCCAACATCTCGGTATAGTGGCGGGTCTTGGAGGCGTGCAGGCCAGCAATTAAGCCGTCCAGGCCGGTCGGCCGCTTGAAGGCCGTATTGTAGTGATCCAGATAGTGGCGAATACGCTCCTTACCCCCCGTGACGGCGAGAAGCTCCCCGTACAGGGGGACGGACCACTCCCAATCCAGTCCCGCCTCGGCAAAGGCAGCGTTGAAGGAGACCCGATGACCATCGCGCTCGGTATCCGCCAGGGTGCCATCTACATCAAAAATGAGTGCCGCGAGCTTAGCCATGCCTAAAATCCAAAAGAGTCTATTTTAGCAAACTACCCGGCCGGCTTCCCAAGGGCTTTAGCTTGGTTTCGGAATGACGATATATACGCTATAATTAGCGTTTTTACAGCGGGCGTTTTGCCCGTTAGCATCAGAGGCAGTATCAGGAGATAGGTAGATGGCGGTAACCAAGATGAGCGGCTCCAAGAGCGCCGCGTTAGGCTTCGCACCCTACAAGGAAAAGAAGGGTGAGGAGTACATGAATGAGAAGCAGATACAGCATTTCCGGGAGATACTCTTAGCCTGGAAACGGGAGCTCATGGAAGAGGTGGACCGTACCGTTCACCACATGCAGGACGAGGCCATCAACTACCCGGACCCGAATGACCGGGCCAGCCAGGAATCGGAGATCACGATGGAACTGCGCGCGCGTGATCGCGAACGCAAACTCATCAAAAAAATTGACGAGTCGCTGGTCAAGCTCGATATGAATGATTACGGCTTTTGCGATGCCTGCGGTATTGAGATCGGCATCCGGCGCCTGGAGGCGCGTCCCACTGCGACGCAATGCATAGACTGCAAGATTTTGGACGAGATCCGCGAAAAACAAATGGCTTAGCGCCAGCGACCGGCGACCGGCGACCGGCGAAACAAACAATTCTACTCGCGGCCTATGGGGACAGACCACCATAACGACATACATCGCAGCCGCAAGAAAATGCTGCTGGATAACTTTGTGGGGGGCATTGCCTGGGGTTTCGGCACCGTGATCGGCGGTACCTTGGTGATTCTTCTGATAGGCTACATCTTAAGCAAGGTCGAACTGATTCCCATCATCGGCGACTGGATGCACGCTATCACTCAAGAGGTGCAGCGACACACAATCAAAAACTAGCTTCGCTAGTTTTTAGTTTCCAGATCCACGCATTCCTCGTGGACACGCAGGCGGTTCGACTTGGCGAAATTAAGAATGTACTCGAAGGCGGCTGGATCTTTTTCGTGCAGCGCCGTATCCACCACCAGACATTTTTCGCCGTTGACAACCTTGGGTTGAGCCGTCTTGGAATAATGCAAACGATGATCCGGTCCGAAGGTAGCTAAAGAGGTCGAAATCCGTTCTATCCAATCGCTGGGTCTGAACTTTTTACCATCCTCATTGACACTTTCAATTACTAGCTTACATTCTTGCTTCAGCATACCTTCCTTCAACTTCAGTGCTTCCATGATCTACCTCTGGGTAGCGCATTTTACAGAAAATTAGACACAGTATAAATAACTTGGTTCAGGTCGAGGCCTTTTCCTTTTTCACTCAAAGTTTATCGGGGTGAGTGACGATCTTTGCCTCGTTTTTAGCCTCCGCGACGAGCAGCTCATATTCGCTTTGCGCCAGATTGCGCTGCAATTCGCGCTTGAGCGCGGTGCGGGCGGCTGACTCCATGCCTGCAGGGTCACCCTCACGCACCGCGTATACTGCCAGCACGGCGTAATCGCCGCTTTCCAGAGACTCCCCGCCCACAGCAGGGCCTGCATCCTTGGCCGGCTTATTCAATCTGAAGGCGGCACGCACGATCTGCGGGAGGATTTTGGTTTCATCACGGCCAACCAGGCCGGACTTAATCCACTCAACCCGGTACTCCTTAGCTATAGCGGCAGGGTCTTCACCTTTCTTGAGCCGCTCCATGAAGGCCCCTCCGGCTGCGCGCGCCTTGGCCTGCGCCATCTCGGTGCGTAACTGCTCGACGATAGTCGGGCGTACTTCCTCAAGAGAGCGCTGCGCGGCTGGTTTGTGCTCCTTGACGCGCAGCACCACCAGCCGGTTATCGCCAATCTCGATGGGCTCGCTATTAAAGCCACGTTTCAAGATGTCATCGCTGAACGCCGCCGTTACGACCTTGGGATCGGCGGCAATCCCCTCCCCGCCCTTGCGGTCAAACAAGGCGCTGCTCTGTATGGACAATCCCAGTTCTTTAGAGGCGACGGCCAGGGTATCCGGGTTTTCAAAGCTAAGGTTAGTGAGCGGTTCGGTTTTTTCAAAGAACATCTGTTGCGCCTTGCGCTGTTGCTGCTCCTTGACTAGATCAGACCGCACCTCGGCAAAGGTTTTGGTCACGGCCGGTTTGATCTCTGCGAGCTTTATGATGTGAAAACCGAACGCACTCCTGACCGGTTCGCTCAATTCGCCGGTCTTAAGGTTGAACGCGAGGCCCTCGAAGGCCTTGTCCATCACGCCCTTGCCGAAAAAGCCCAGGTCACCGCCCTGCGGGGCCGAGCCGGGGTCCTGCGAAACCTCCTTGGCAACCTTGACGAAGTCCTCTCCTTTTATCAGCCGCTGATGGGTTTCCTCCGCCTTGGCCTTAGCAGCAGTCACGGCGGCCTCATCAGCCGCCTTGTCCACGGTAATCAGGATGTGGCTTGCGCGGCGTTGCTCGGGGGTGGCGTAAGTGGCCGCATGCTCTTCGTAGAGTTTATGCAGTTCCTGTTCGTCAGGGATGATCTGTGAGGCCAGCGCCTGTGCGGACAACTCTACATATTCAATGCTGACCTGCTCGAGGCTCGCCAGTTGCTCCCGGTTTTGTTCGTAATATTTTTGGACGGCGCCCTCATCGGGATTTACGCCCTCCTTGAAATTGGCCCAGGGCAACACCAAGTAGCCGAGGTCACGCTGCTGATTCTTGATGCGTATCGCCTGATCCAGCTCGGCGGGCGTGATGATCGAGGTGACGGTCACCCCGGTATTTAATTGTTCCGTGATCAAACCCTGGCGTAGTTGCGATTCCAGACCCTCCGCGGACAGCCCTTGGGCGCGCAATGCCTGCTGGAAAAGCTGCGGAGAAAACCGGCCGTTCTCCTGGAATTGAGGAATAGCGCCGACCTCCTGGGCAAGCTGTGCGTTGCTGACGCGCAGCTTAAGGGCCTCAGCGGTTTGGCGTATCACCTCGTCGCGGATGAGGTTATCGAGCACGGTCTGCTTGATCCTGGTCTCGTCCTGCGAGTTGAAATCGCCGCCGAGCAACGCGCGCAACCGTTGGCGCTGCTGGTCATAAACACGCTGAAAGCGTTGCTGGGTGATGTCTACGCCGTTGACCCTGGCGACATTCACGCCAGAGCCGGTGCCAACGTATTCTTGAACGCCCCACAGCGCAAAGGGAATGATAATGAGTCCTACGATTATCCATGCCAGCCAACCCTGGGCATGGTCTCGAATAGTTTGTAGCATCAGCTAGTCTCCAAGCTTCGGGTCGCTCATACGCATCCATGCGTCCGCGACATTCGCACATCCCTGTGCAGCAGAGTATTTTGATTAAGAGCTTATCCATAAATAATTTACCGCGGAGGACGCAGAGGAATGCTCTCAAGAAAGGTTTGTTTCTTCTCCGCGCCCTCCGCGGTGAAGCCTTTTTATCTCAAGGGACACAGGGGAACTATCTATGGATATGCTCTAAGCCCTTAATAAAAAGGGCGCACCTGACGGAGCGCCCTCATGACAACCATAGTGGCGGAGTGGACGGGACTCGAACCCGCGACCCCCTGCGTGACAGGCAGGTATTCTAACCAGCTGAACTACCACTCCTCATGCTGGTGGGTGCTGAGGGGATCGAACCCCCGACATTCGCCGTGTAAAGGCGACGCTCTACCAGCTGAGCTAAGCACCCAAGGAAGCCGATTAGTTTACGGTATCCTTGAGTGCTTTACCAGCCTTGAAGGCGGGTACTTTGGAGGCCTTGATCTTGATTGCATCTCCGGTGCGAGGATTGCGTCCGGTACGCGCTGCACGCTTACGCACCAGGAAGGTCCCAAAGCCCACCAGCGTGACTTGGTCGCCCTTCTTGAGGGCCTTACCGATCGCTGCAATGACGGCATCCAGGGCACGGCCAGAGTCTGCTTTGGAGATATCGGCTAAGGTGGCTACTGCATCTATGAGTTCGGCTTTATTCACTTTTATAACTCCCCTCTTTGTAAGTCAGGATAAACGTTGGGTGGTGTACTGCGTATTACTAATAGACTTTATACCAACTGCGCGAAAGCCGTGTCAAGCCAATGAGAGAAGATGTTATGAATTTCGATAGGCTTGGGAACCTCTGATGTGTCAGAGGTTCTGCGGTATAGGGATGTGCCGCCATTTTTAAAACACCCAAGTGTTTGAAAAATGGAGAAAAGCAAAAACCGCGTTTTTTGCTTTTCGTCCCTGAAAATTCCAGGAATGGAATTTTTCAGAGCTTTACTTGGAATAATTCGCAATGGGAATGTTACACCAACGCTACGCGAGACGCCTCGCGCAGTGTTGGCCAAAAAAGAACTTCCTTTGCAGATGAGTGTGTTAGCTCTTAATGTGTAGTAAGCGCATTAACAGGAGCAGGTTCCACTGCGGCTTCGTGTTCAACGACTGCAGGGACTGCTGCCGCCTTATCCTCGCCTACGGGGCCCGGTACGCGCTGCAGGGCAATCTCCAGGACCTCGTCTATCCATTTTGCAGTGCGAATATCGAGACTTTGCTTGATGTTCTTCGGAATCTCGGCAAGATCACGCCGATTTTCCTCCGGGATAATGACCACACCGATCCCGCCGCGGTGGGCGGCCAGTAATTTTTCCTTGAGTCCACCGATCGGGAGCACCTCCCCGCGCAGGGTGATCTCGCCGGTCATCGCCACGTCGGCACGCACCGGAATGCCGGTGAGGGCGGACACCAGGGCCGTGCACATCCCTACACCCGCGCTCGGACCGTCCTTCGGCGTCGCGCCTTCCGGTACGTGAATGTGGACATCATTCTTCTGGTAAAAGTCGGGATTGATGCCCAGCGCCGCCGTGCGCGCACGCACCACGCTCATGGCCGCCTGGATGGATTCTTTCATGACATCACCAAGTGTCCCGGTGTTAGTAAGCGTGCCTTTGCCGGGCATGACCACCGCTTCGATGGTCAGCAACTCGCCGCCGACCTCGGTCCAGGCGAGACCGGTGACCTGGCCAACCTGGTCGTGTTCCTCGGCGCGTCCGTAGCGGAAACGCTGCACGCCGAGATATTTCTCCAGATTGCGGGGGGTGATCGTGATCTTTTTATCGCTGGGCTTGAGCAGGATCTCTTTCACCACCTTGCGGCAGATCTTGGAGATCTCACGCTCCAGATTACGCACTCCGGCCTCGCGGGTATAAAAACGGATCACATCGCGAATCGCCGCTTCCTGGATGGCGATTTCGGTGTCCTTGAGACCGTTGTTCTTGATCTGTTTGGTCAATAAATAGCGCATGGCGATGTTGATCTTCTCGTCCTCAGTGTAGCCGGGGATGCGGATCACCTCCATACGATCGAGCAGCGGGCCCGGTATGTTCAGGGTGTTCGCCGTGCACACGAACATGACGCCGGAGAGGTCATAATCCACCTCCAGATAGTGATCGCTGAAGGTATGGTTCTGTTCCGGGTCAAGCACCTCCAGTAACGCAGAGGAGGGATCGCCGCGGAAATCCATCGCCATCTTGTCCACTTCATCCAGCAGGAACAGCGGGTTGCGCGTACCCACCTTGGCCATGTTTTGAATGATCTTGCCCGGCATGGAGCCGATGTAGGTGCGGCGATGACCACGGATCTCAGCCTCATCGCGAACACCGCCCAGCGACATGCGTATGAATTTGCGGTTAGTGGCGCGCGCGATGGACTGCCCCAGCGAGGTCTTGCCTACGCCGGGCGGGCCCACCAGGCAGAGCACCGGGCCCTTCGGTTCGTCAACGCGCAACTGCACCGCAAGGTATTCAAGGATGCGTTCCTTGACC
>DATMXC010000248.1:0-2566 GCA_035561915.1 Gammaproteobacteria bacterium | reverse complement strand
ATTAGACACCGTCTGGTGTCTAATTCTAGTCAGCTGACATATGCTGAAGAACGTTAACGACCCGAAGGATATACAACAACTCTTGCTTTCGCTCCTTCCGACGAGCGGAACTTTGGCAGGCCTTAGTTTGGCTCTCGTTAGTATCGTTAATCTCAAAGTAGCCAACACAAAGTTCGAAACTCTGGCTGATGACATGTTTCTTTTTTCATCCTTGGGGTTCGTCGTTGCTTGCTACCTCATATTTTTCACTCTCAGACGACTTCAGTCTAAGAGAGTGCGGTATTGGATCAACCTCATTGACGTTGTGTTTCTATTCTCGCTCACGTTGTTGGTGATGGCGGGGTTTGTGGTCGTATATGCCTTCGTATAAAGAATGTCAGCTAACATCCGCGTGGAGCCGGACGCGTCGTTTCCTGTGGCTCCGTGGCCGGTGCCGCTCACGAGCGGCGTTAGAGCCCGCTTGTTGGCGAACATTTATGACGGAACAGAAACCATTGGCCACCTATCCGGACATCCCTTGGTCCGTGGCTTGGAAACAGGATCGGTCTTGCAATGACACATTTAATACAGACCCCGCGCGAATCCGGGACATAAAAAAAGCGGGGCTTGCGCCCCGCTTTCCGTGTTACCAAAACTAATCCGTGCTTCAGACGCGAGAGCGGGCACTGCTCCGGCGGCTATCGGTGCGTCCGGAGGGACGGCTTTCGCCGCGAGCTTTGCTGAAGCCTTGCTTAAACCCGCCCTTGAAGCCGCCGCCCTTACCGGCGGAGGGCTTTTGCCCTCTGCCCTTACCTTGGCGCGGAGCAGGCCGGGAAGCCTTGGATTCCGGCACGGTGGGTTCGAGACCGGGGACAACGTGCCGCTCCAGGCGATTTCCCGTGAGCCGCTCAATGCCGGCGAGTTTACCCCAATCCTGAGGCCCCACCAGTGACGCGGCGATGCCAAAGGTCCCGGCGCGGCCGGTACGGCCGATGCGGTGAACGTAATCCTCGGCCACCATGGGCAGGTCGAAGTTAATGACGTGGCTGACGCCTTTGATGTCCAGGCCGCGTGCGGCGACATCGGTGGCGACCAGGACCTTGACGGTCCCTAGCCGCAGCCGCTGCACGGTACGGTTGCGTGCGCCCTGTTGCATGTCACCGTGCAAAGCGGCGCAGGCGTGGCCATCGGCCGTGAGGGACTTGGCCAGATCGTCCGCAGACCGCTTGGTCGCGGTGAAGACGATGGCTTGATTGAGATCCTTGGTGCAAAGGATGTGGTCAAGCAGACGGCGCTTGTGGCGCATGTCGTCGGCCTGATGCACGCGCTGCTCGATCTGGGCATGCTTCTCCTGCGCGCCTGCCACCTGTATGCGCACCGGGTCTTTCAATAGCTTACGTGCAAGACCTAGAACCTTACCTTCCAGGGTCGCGGAAAACAGCAACGTTTGCCGGTCAGCCGGGGTAGCCTTGCTGATGAGTTCGACGGGCTCGATAAAGCCCATATCGAGCATCCGGTCCGCTTCGTCCAGTACCAGCATCTCGACGCGTGAGAAGTCCACGCGGCCGCGCTCCATGTGATCAATCAGACGGCCGGGGGTCGCAACCATGATGTCCAGATTTTCGCGCAGCAACTTTTGCTGGGCAGGGTAGGGTGCGCCGCCGACGATGGCGCCGGTGCGTAACTGGACGAACTTGCCGTAACGTTTGACGGCATCCAGTATCTGCGCGGCGAGTTCCCGGGTGGGCGTCAAGACCAGCATGCGTGGTCCGCGGCCCTGGCGTGGGGAGGCCGTGAGCAGGCGCTGCAAGGCAGGTAAAACGAAGGCGGCCGTCTTGCCGGTGCCGGTCTGCGCCGAGGCCATCAGGTCGCGGCCTGACAGAACGACCGGAATAGCCTGGCTTTGAATATCTGTGGGAGTGGTGTAACCGCTCGCTTCGATGGCTCGTAACAGTTTTGAATCAAGATTTAATGTTTGAAATGACAAAATAGTATCCTCATCCGCAGTCCACGTGCGGATTAAAAAGTAAAAAAACCGGTGCTGAGCAGCAAAACGCGACCTATCGAACCAATAGGGGTCGCTATAGTGCGAACTGTTAGGGCGGGTACCGCAGTGGCTGGGGCTGACCGCCAGGTTCCTTATACGTCGCTATCAGGAAACCTGCGGTATAAAACCGGAGAGAGATCAGAGACGCGTATGCTCTATATATCAAACGATATACAGAGTAGGCGCAAGTATACACAAGTCCTGCCTAAAACGCCATAGTATGTAGCGGTGCGGAGTATGAACCGCCCTAGGCAGGCCAAAAGTATGGTTTTGATCCGGCTCAAAAAATCTGCTAAACTTTGCGTTGAGTCTAAATCTCAGTTGTACACAAATCTTTAAACCAACCTGTAAGGAAGACAAAAAATGAGATACACAGCATTGATTGGCATCAGCCTGGCACTGGCCCTTAGCGCCTGTAGCAAAGAAGAAGAAACGACTGTAACCCCTGCGCCAGCTCCCGCTGAGTCGGCCATGCCGGCCCCGGCCCCTGCTGCTGAACCGGCACCCGCTCCGGCACCTGCCGCTGAACCAGCCCCAGCC
>DATMXC010000247.1:0-11048 GCA_035561915.1 Gammaproteobacteria bacterium | reverse complement strand
ATACTATCCAACGGCTGGGACAGGCCGAGAATCACGAAACGCTTCGTGATGATGTCGCCGAAAGGTAGCCGGGTAAATGCTGCGATGTATCCATCCTGATTTCGCAGCTCTTCCTTCTTGACGTTCATGACGACATTCAGGCTTTCGCCCTGCACCAGAGCCGCGACCGGCTTGAAGGTGTCCTGAACGAAAACACGCCGGCCCTGGTCGAAGCCGAAGGTTTGGACAGCATCCGGGTGTATCAGAAAATCACCCCATTGATTGGCAAGATACAGTTGATAAGTGCCCGGTAGATTGGTTTTTAAAAGACGGGAAAGCCCGTCCAAATCAATGTTAATCACGATCAGACCCAGCACTTTGCCATTGCCTGCAATCACGGGCGTGGAGGCCGTCAAGGTGGGTTTATTCCGGCCGGAATGTGCACCCTCCTCATGGTTGATGGTGATATCCGACAGATAGATATCTCCCCGCCCTAGCCGCAATGTGTCGAAAACATAAGGGTAGTGGGCTTTTTCCTGTAGATCGCCTGCCATTACCCGCATCACCTCATTACCATTGCGAGCGACGCGAACCAGTTCCAGGCCGTGATTGTCCGCGCCGATCAGACGAACCTGAAAATATTCCGGTTGCACCGATAACATGGCTGAGAAAATGTCGGCCAGTGCCTTTTTATCGCGTTCGGCTGCTGGACCGTCTAGCGAGTCAAAAGCATTCTGGCTAGCCGGGATGGATGCCAGTAATCGTGTGTCCTCGGCTATCACGTCGAGAATGAGCGACATATTGCGCCCCACAACCTGTGCGGCCGTCAGCAGATCGCGCTCCGCCGCACTGACCAGCAGGGTACGACTGGACAAGTAGAAGTAGTAACCGGTCATGCCAGTCGCTAGAATGCCAAATGTGGCGAGCAGGACGCCGAGCTTGAAGCCAATACCAAACCTCAGAGTGCTGAAGAATTTCATGGCGTAAGAAATTTTTCTGGCGAGTCGCCGGAGATGATATGGTTCCAGAGTGTCTCTCTGCGCTGGGCATTCTCCACCGGTTTGAGCCAGATGAGTTTGTCCGAATTATTTACTAGCGGACTGTCCTCGATGGTGCTGGAAAGACCATGACGCCGGGTCAGCTCACCACTGACCCCGGGTTCAAGTGTGTAGTTAATCCAGCTTTCCGCGAGACGCTTGTTCTTCGCTCCGCGCGTGACCGCCCAACAGTCCAGCCAGGCCAACGCGCCTTCGCGTGGGATGACATAAGCGACATCGGCCCCGGCATCACGCAACAGCTTGAGCTGCTGCCCCCCGTAATTGGCGAACAGCAATGCAGCCGAATATTTGCCGAATAATTGCACCGACTCTTCCGGCAGTGTGTAGAAGGTCAATACATTGCGGCGCAAGGCGATTAGATGTTCGGCAACCTTGTTGAATTGCTGGTCCTCGATTTGGAAAGGTGAACCGCCAAGCAACAAGGACGCCACTGAAAAGTTGTGACTACTGGTGTTAAAAGCCAGTATCCGTCCTTTGTACTTGGGGTCCCACATCGCCGCCATTGACGTCGGCGCTACTTTGAACTGCTTACGATCATAGATCAGGCCAATTTCCGAGTAAGCGTAGGGAATGGCGTAAATCTGCTCCTGCCGAGTGATTCCGGAAATGGCTCGCAGATCGCGGAAGCGCGGAAGCTGATGCGCGGTGTTGGGGATGGCCGAATGCTGCAACGGGACAACGAGATTTTGAGCGATGTAGTATTCCATCTCGGCGGTGTTTGCAGCAAACACATCGAAATCGCCGCCTTGATTGGCGCTAATCATTTTCCGGAGCACATCGTCGGAACTGACGAAGCTCACCTCAACGCGTACGCCGAAGCGCTTCTCAAAAACCTTAACCAGATCGCTGTCGGCATAACCTGGCCATGCCATCACGCGCAACGTCTCCACGGCGTGAGCCGGGAAGCTCAGCACAAGTGCAACTGACAAGGCGGTAATCAGACGGCCGAGATGGCGGTTGAGCAGCATCGTTATTATCAAAAAGTCGCTGAATGCTATTATACCAACAGTTGAAGCTCCAGGATCCGGCGCTCGCGCATGCCGGTGGCAGGCAGGTGGATTAATGCTCAGTATGATAGCCGAATGAATTTGGCACTATGACATTCCGCCCTGCCGGGAAAGCATATCAGGGAGTGCGGTCGTTAGACCAGGATGTTAATGCGAGGGGACTGGTCTTGAGGAAGCTCTGAATAAGTCCGTCTAGGACTTCTCAGAACACGAAAAGCAAAAACGTGGTTTTTGCTTTTCTTCATTTTACAAACACTTCCGTGTTTGTAAAATGGCGGTGCATCCCTGCACCGCAGCAACCTCTGACTTAATCAGAGATTGCTTAAACGTGCGAATGAATTCATAGCTATGGGTAGGATCGGCAAATCCGGCTGAATAACTAAGCCGTTTTTTACGCGGTGAGGGTTAAATATTTGTCGTACAACTGCTCTTTGGTCTCGACAATGTCGGGGTTGAGCGGGATGCAGTCCACCGGGCAGACCTCGACGCACTGCGGCTCGTCGAAGTGGCCGACGCACTCGGTGCAAAGTTTGGGATCAATCACATAGATTTCGGGGCCTTGTGAGATCGCGCCGTTTGGGCACTCCGGCTCGCACACATCACAGTTGATACATTCATCAGTGATCATTAACGCCATGAGCGCCGGGCCTCTATCCTAAAAGTTGACGCTCTCGCCACAACCACAGGCGGACTTTTCGTTGGGGTTATTGAACTTGAATACCTCATTCATCCCCTCTTTGGCATAGTCAAGCTGGGAACCGTCCAAAAAGAGCAGACTGGCACGGTCCACCACGACTTTGGCGCCGTTGGACTCGAACACACTGTCGCCCTCGCCGATGTCTTGGGCGATGTCGAAGGTATAGGCCTGACCTGCGCAACCGGCCTTACGCAACCCCAGACGCAGGCCGATGCCGCCCTGTTTGGCAAGCAATTTCTGCACCCGCTGTGCAGCCTTATCGGTGAGTGTGATGGCCATGCTGATCTCCTGCTTGTTGCAAGCTTAAAAATACTATACCTGATTAAAATAGTCAACTATTACGCCGCCGTAGCGAGTAAGGTAAAATCCCGCTTTATCTTACATAAAGATCTGACCATGCGCGCCTCTCAGCTACTCCTCTCCACCACCAAAGAAACCCCCGCCGACGCCGAGGTCATCAGCCATCAACTGATGCTGCGCACCGGCATGATCCGCAAACTCGCGGCCGGCATTTATACCTGGCTGCCGCTCGGCTTGCGCGTTCTGCGCAAGGTGGAGGCCATTGTGCGCGAGGAAATGAATCGCATCGGCGCGCAAGAGGTGCTGATGCCCGCCGTGCAACCGGCCGAGCTGTGGCAGGAATCCGGCCGTTGGGGATTCTACGGCGCGGAGTTGCTGCGCCTGAAGGATCGTCATCAACGCGACTTCTGCTTCGGCCCTACGCACGAAGAGGTCATCACCGACATGGCGCGCCGCGAGATTCGCAGTTACAAACAATTGCCGGCCACGTTTTACCAAATCCAAACCAAATTCCGCGATGAACCACGGCCGCGCTTCGGCGTGATGCGCGCGCGCGAATTCCTCATGAAGGACGCCTACTCCTTTCACATAGATCAGGCCTCGCTACAAGAAACGTATGAGACTATGCACGCAACCTATATGCGCATCTTCGCCCGCTTGGGGTTGGATTTCCGCGCCGTGTACGCCGACACCGGTGCGATCGGCGGGAGCGGCTCGCAGGAATTTCACGTACTCGCCGCCTCTGGCGAAGACGCCATCGCCTTTTCCGATACAAGCGACTACGCGGCCAACGTCGAACTGGCCGAGGCGGTGACGCCCGCCGGCAAGCGTCCCGAACCACAACAACCGATGCGAACCGTGGACACGCCCGGCCAGCACAGCATTGAAGAGGTGGGCGGGTTTCTGAATATTACGCCGCAGCAGTGCGTAAAAACACTGTTGGTGCAAGGCGCCAAGAAAGACGAAGTCATCGCCCTGGTGCTGCGCGGCGATCACGAACTGAACATGATTAAGGTGGGCAAACTCACCGAAGTGGCAAGTCCCGTCACCTTTGCGAGTAACGAACAGGTGCGCGGAGTGGCAGGCTGCGAGCCGGGTTCGCTGGGTCCGCTGGGATTAAAAATTCCTGTCATTGTGGATCGAGCTGCGGCGCACCTTGCGGACTTTGTGTGTGGCGCGAATCAAGATGGCAAACATCTCGCCGACGTAAATTGGGGACGCGATCTACCCGAACCACTAGTAGCCGACCTGCGTAATGTGGTGGAAGGTGATCCCAGTCCGGATGGGAAGGGAAAGCTCTCCATCGCACGCGGCATTGAAGTCGGCCACATCTTCCAGCTCGGCACCAAATACAGCGCGGCCATGAACGCCGCTGTGCTCGACCAGAACGGCCAGCCGGTGGTCATGACGATGGGTTGTTACGGCATCGGTGTGTCGCGCGTGGTGGCCGCCGCCATTGAGCAGAACAACGATGAACGCGGCATCATCTGGCCCGTGGCGATTGCGCCGTTTCAAGTTGCTTTGCTGCCCATGAACATGCAGAAATCGCAACGGGTACGCGAGGCGGCGGAGCAGCTTTATCAGGAGTTGCAATCGGCCGGGATTGATGTGTTGTTTGACGACCGCCCGCTGCGTGCCGGCGTGATGTTCGCTGATATCGAACTGATCGGCATCCCGCATCGCCTGGTGCTCGGCGAGCGCGGCTTGGATGCCGGTACGATTGAGTATCAAGGCCGCCGGGATATGGAAAGCCAGAATCTGCCTTTATCCAGTATCGTTGACTTCATTCAGTCACAATTGGCCACAGCTCATGCATAATCTGTGACATGCCTGTTATTTTGCAAGCTACTTTATTGCTCATCCTGTCCAACGTCTTCATGACCTTTGCCTGGTATGCGCATCTAAAAAATCTGAATCACAAGGCATGGTACATCGCGGCGCTGGTGAGTTCATGAGGTACTTCCCTGTACCTCATCCTACGGGCCGCCTTACGGCGGTGCGATTCGGCTATCCTGCCGAATCGTGGGGCATTGCACTGTTTGAGTATCTGCTGCAGGTGCCCGCCAACCGCATAGACTTTACCACCATGAGCCTCGCGCAGTTGAAACTGCTGTAAGAAATTATTACGCTGTCTGTGTTTGTGCCATTTGCGGTGTATTACATGCAGCAGCCGTTGAAGCTGGATTATTTGTGGGCCGGACTTTGTTTGCTGGGCGCGGTATATTTTATGTTTCGCAGTGCGTGAGTATCACAAGGAGAATTTCATGAAGACGCTCACTGTTTTTGTCGTTATGGTGGCTGCTGTTCTGCTCAGCGGCTGCGACAATCGGCCTAAAACCGAGCCGCCACCGGCGACGATATTCAAGGAAGAACGCCAGGCGCTCGAGAAAGCCAAGGGCGTGCAGCAGACGATAGACCGTCAGGCGGAAGAGCAACGCAAGAAGATGGATGAGGCTGAGAAAGGACAATGAAGGACTCTTAACCGCTGTGCTTAAGCACCACCCCGGCCAAAGGCGGCAGAGTGATCTGTATGGACCACGGTCTACCCATCCAGGGTGTAGGCTGGGCCCACACACCTGGCTCACCTAAATTACTACCGCCGTAGAAGGTCGAATCTGAATTAAGAGCAGTGTGGTAATAGCCCGGGTGCGGCACGCCGAGGCGATAGCCATGGCGTGGTACGGACGTGAAGTTGAGGACGATGACCACGGTTTCAGTCTCGCTTTTACGCAAGTACGAAAGCACCGACTGCGCTGCGTCGTGACAGTCTATCCATTCAAAACCCTGCGGCTCGAAGTCGTAACGATGCAGGGCGCTGGACTCACGATACAGCCGGTTGAGATCGCGCACCAGACTCAGCATGCCTTGATGATCGGGATAGTCGAGCACATACCAGTCCAATTCTTTGGTGTGATCCCACTCCGGACCTTGGGCGAACTCACAGCCCATGAACAGTAATTTCTTGCCGGGTTGCGTGTACATATAGGTGTAGAGCAGGCGCAGATTGGCGAAGCGCTGCCAGTTGTCGCCAGGCAACTTGTAGAGCAGCGAGGCCTTGCCGTGTACGACTTCATCGTGCGAGAGCGGCAATACAAAGTTTTCGGTATAGGCATAGAGCATACCGAAGGTGAGACGTTCGTGATGGTAGTGACGGTACACCGGGTCGAGCCTCATGTATTCCAGCGTGTCATGCATCCAGCCCATGTTCCACTTTATGCTGAAGCCGAGGCCGCCCAGCCATACCGGACGCGACACCATCGGCCAGGCGGTGGATTCTTCGGCAAGCATCAGCGTGCCCGGACAATATTCGTGGGTGACGGTGTTGAGTTCGCGCAAGAAGGCAATGGCCTCGAGATTTTCATTGCCGCCGTGGACATTGGGCCGCCATTCGCCGGGCTTGCGTGAGTAATCGAGGTACAGCATGGAGGCGACGGCGTCTACGCGCAGGCCGTCTATATGGAATTCCTCCAGCCAGTAGAGCGCGCTGGAGATGAGAAAATTCTTTACCTCGTTGCGGCCGAAATTGAAGATCAGTGTGCCCCAGTCGGGATGCTCGCCCCAACGCGGGTCTTCGTGTTCATAGAGGGCCGTGCCGTCGAAGCGCGCCAGGGCGTGCTGATCTCTGGGAAAGTGCGCGGGCACCCAGTCGAGCAATACGCCGATATGGTGCGTGTGACAGTAATCCACAAAATAGCGGAAGTCGTCGGGGCTGCCATGGCGGCGGGTGGGGGCGTAGTAGCCGGTGGTCTGATAGCCCCAGGAGGCGTCATAGGGGTGTTCGGTGACCGGCATGAGTTCAATGTGCGTAAAACCGAGTGAGCCGACATGCGCGACGAGTTGGTGCGCGAGTTCTCGATAGTTGAGAAATTCTCCGTGTTCGTCGCGTCGCCACGAGCCCAGATGAATTTCATAGATCGAGATAGGCTGGTGCAGCCAGTCGCCTTCCGTGCGGCTCTGCATCCAGACCGCGTCCGTCCAGCTATGCGGAGAGTCCGCCGTCACGATCGAGGCGGTCTTCGGGCGCAGTTCAAAACTCTGGGCGTAAGGATCGGTCTTGAGGTCTATGTGGCCGGCCTGGGTGCGTACTTCAAATTTGTAGAGCGTTTCAGCACCCATGCCGGGAATAAACAGTTCCCACACTCCACTGCCGCCGCGCACCCGCATGGGATAACGGCGCCCGTCCCAGTTGTTGAAGTCGCCCACCACACTGACGCGCTCGGCGTTCGGGGCCCACACGGCGAACAGCACGCCGCTGATTCCCTCCACGCTATGGAGATGTGCGCCCATAAAGCGGTGCGCATGCCGGTGGCGCCCTTCACCGAAAAGGTGCAAATCATAGTCGGGAAGTTGTGGTGGAAAACAATAGGGATCGTACGCGCGCCGTGACTGTCCGCCCTCTTGCCAGGTGAACTCGTAATGCGGGCCGACCTTCGCGGCTTCACCACGCCATTCAAACATACCGCTGATCGCGGCTACCGGCTGCATAGGCAATGCCTGGCTTAATCCTTCTATAAACACGCGGCTCACACCCGGTATATAGGTACGGATGAGCTCTTGTTGCGCACCCAGAGAATGCCGCCCAAGCAAGGAGAATGGGTCGTGGTGACGGCCTTCCGACAGTCGCACCAATTCGGCGGACGGATTAGCTGCGGTATTCATATTATTTCTATGTTAAAGGTAAAGCCGGTACGCGGTTTGCATACTGGTTCGCTCTATGTGTACCATACCACTGATCATCACTCCGCGTAATCTGCGCTCAGGCTACCATAAATTGGTTCCGGCAAAGAGACGTTAAATAAAGGATCAGCCCATGGCGTCTTCCTCCCACTCCGATAACACTAACATGCAGCCCTTCGTCCGCCGCCGCGCCCGTCATACCTTGGCGATCATCCTCGCGGGAGGTCGTGGCTCGCGGTTAGGACACCTGACACTGTGGCGCGCCAAGCCGGCTGTGCCGTTCGGGGGCAAGTTCAGAATCATAGACTTTCCCTTGTCCAACTGCATCAATTCCGGCATCCGGCGCGTCTCCATCCTGACTCAATACAAGGCCCATTCGTTGATCGGCCATATTCAACGCGGCTGGAGTTTTATGCGCGGCGAGTTCGGTGAATTCGTCGAGCTGTTGCCCGCCCAGCAGCGCATCGAGACCTCCTGGTACTCCGGCACCGCCGATGCAGTATTCCAGAATCTGGACATCATCCGCCAGCACAAGCCGAATTATGTGCTGATCCTGGCCGGTGATCATGTCTATAAGATGAATTACGGCCGCATGATCGCCTTCCACGCCCAAAACAACGCCGACATGACAGTGGGCTGCATCGAGGTGCCGCTGGAGCAAGCTACGGCCTTCGGCGTGATGTCGGTGGATAAGGATTCACGCGTCATTGATTTTAAGGAAAAGCCCGCAGAGCCCCAGCCCATCCCCGGGCGTGATGATGTGGCGCTGGCCTCAATGGGCATCTATGTCTTTAATGCCGAATTTCTCTATGAGCAGCTCATCAAGGACGCCGACACCTCGCACTCCTCGCACGATTTCGGCAAGGACATTATCCCGTCGCTGATCAACAAATACCGTGTGCTCGCCTTCCCGTTTCACGATCACGAGGCCGGCAAGAGCGCCTATTGGCGCGACGTGGGTACTGTGGATGCCTTCTGGGAGGCCAACCTGGAGCTGATCGGCGTCACGCCGGAGCTTAATCTCTATGACGAAGACTGGCCGATCTGGACCCATCAGGAACAATTGCCGCCCGCCAAGTTTGTGTTCGACGACGAAGACCGGCGCGGCATGGCGGTGGATTCCATGATCTCCGGCGGCTGCATCGTATCGGGCGCAATGGTGCGTCACTCGCTGCTATTTTCCAACGTGGTGGTGAATTCGTATTCCTCGATCACGGATTCGGTGGTGTTGCCCGATGTCACCATCGGCACTCACTGCCGCCTGCACAAGGTAGTGGTTGACAAAGGCTGCGTCATCCCCGACGGAACGGTGATCGGCATGGATCACATGGAAGACACCAAGCGCTTTCATGTCACGCCGGGCGGGGTGGTGCTGGTGACTCCGGAGATGCTGGGTCAAACCCTGCATCATGTCCGCTGACCCGCCCTTTACCTCCCCTTTAGCAAGGGAGGGATCGCGTCTGAAGGTCGTGCTGTGCTGGCACATGCACCAGCCGCAGTACCAGGATCAGGCCAGCGGAGAATATCAGTTACCGTGGTCATATCTGCATGCGATCAAGGACTATGTGGATATGGCCTATTACCTGGAGGTCATCCCAGGCGCGCGGGCGGTGGTCAATTTCGCGCCCATCCTACTTGAGCAGATCAGCGATTACACGGTGCAGATCGAGGCCTATCTCACCCACAACGAACCGCTACGCGATCCGCTGTTGGCGGCGCTGGTAAGCAGCGACGGGCCAACAGACCCCCACGAATACGCCGCGCTGGTAAAGGCCTGTCTGCGCATCAACAAAGAGCGCTTCATCAACAGGTTTCCACCGTATCACCGGCTGGCCAATATCGCCGATACGCTGGCCGAAAACTCTGACACGATTGTTTATCTTAGCCAGCAATACCTGGCCGACATCGTGACCTGGTATCACCTCGCCTGGGTGGGTGAGAGCGCACAGCGCGAAGATCCGCGGATCGCCTGGCTTATCCAGAAGGGGACGAAATATACGCTGCAAGACCGTCACAAGCTGTTGGCGGTGATCGGAGAATTGCTGGGCAGCGTGATCGGGCGTTACCGCAGGTTGGCGGAGGCTGGCCGGATTGAGCTCTCCATGACGCCCTACGCACACCCGATCCTGCCGCTTTTGATAGATCTTGGAAGCGCGCTGGAGGCGATGCCGAGCCGCACGCCTATGCCGCAGCATCCTTCCTATCCAGGCGGTCTCGAGCGTGCACGCTGGCATATCCGTGAGGGCCGGGCCGTGTTCCGCCGCCACTTCGGTTTTGATGCTCAAGGGTGTTGGCCGGCTGAGGGAGGTATCAGCACGGCGGCGTTGAAGGTGCTGGCCGACGATGGCTATCTGTGGACGGCAAGCGGTGAGACGGTGCTCAGCAACAGTCTGGCAGGAACCCCGGGGTTCGAAGGTCAAAACGGCAAGCAATGGCTGTACCAGCCTTATCTCGCACCCGGCACCCTGCTGTCGTGTTTCTTCCGCGACGACGGCCTCTCCGACTTGATCGGCTTCACGTACGCCACCTGGCACAGTGATGACGCTGTCAACAACCTCATCTATCACCTCGTCAACATCGCCGACGCCTGCAAAGATCAGCCCGACAGCGTCGTCTCCATCATCATGGATGGAGAAAACGCCTGGGAATATTATCCCGAGAACGGCTACTACTTTCTCAGCGCCCTCTATAAAAAATTGGCCGAGCACCCCCAACTTGAACTCACTACCTTCTCCTCCTATCTGGAACAGCGGCGCCCGGCCGCCACGCCCCCACGCCTCACCAAGCTGGTCGCGGGAAGCTGGGTGTACGGCACCTTCTCCACGTGGATCGGTTCGGCCGATAAAAATCACGGCTGGGAGATGCTGGGCGAGGCCAAGCGCGCCTTTGACCGGGCCGTCGCAGAGGGCCGCTTGAGCGGTGAGCAACTGGCCGCCGCCGAGCGTCAACTGGGCCTCTGTGAGGGCTCGGACTGGTTCTGGTGGTTCGGCGACTACAATCCCGCCACCGCAGTCAGCGATTTCGAACGGTTGTTCCGCTTGCATCTCTCAAACCTCTACCGCATGCTGGAACTGACTCCGCCGTCTAAACTGGCCGCTGCCATAAGCCACGGTGCCGGGGAGCCTGCGCTGGGAGGCGTGATGCGGAAAGCACAACTGTAACCGCGATGTCACCTGCAAACCCGCTTATCGAACGCCGCGCCGGGGTCATCCTCCACCCCACTTCGCTGCCCTCCCGCCTGGGCAAAGGCGACCTCGGCCCCGAGGCCTATCGTTTCGTGGAATTCATGGCGGCCAGCGGCCTGCGGGTCTGGCAGGTGCTCCCGCTCTC
>DATMXC010000246.1:0-6051 GCA_035561915.1 Gammaproteobacteria bacterium | reverse complement strand
GTTCAAGGGTGACCGCCTGGTGGGCTATAACATCAACACCACCCGCCAGGAACTGCGCCGCACCGCGCATCAGATCAGCGACATCATCTATGAAAAACTGACGGGCCAGCCTGGGGCCTTTGATACCCGTATCGCCTACGTGACGACATCGGGGCCGACCAGCTTTTCCCTGCAAGTGGCCGACTCCGACGGCTACAACCCGCAGACTATCCTGACCTCGAAACAGCCCATCCTGTCTCCGGCCTGGTCGCCGGACGCTACCCGGCTCGCCTACCTCTCGTTCGAGAATCGCCGCCCGCAGATCTTCATCCAGGATCTGGCCACCGGCTCACGTGAACGGATTGCCTCGTATCCGGGCCTGAACGGCGCGCCGGCCTGGTCACCTGACGGACGGCGGCTGGCGCTCACGCTTTCCAAGGACGGGAATCCCGAGATTTATGTGCTAAACTTGGCCAGCAAGGCCCTTCAACGCCTTACCGACAATGGTGCGATAGACACCGAGCCGGCTTGGTCGCCGGATGGTAATACCCTCCTGTTTACTTCTGACCGGGGCGGAAAACCGCAGCTTTATAAAATGCCGGCCGGCGGCGGCGAGGCGAGGCGCGTCACCTTTAATGGCGACTATAATGCCCGCGGGGTATTTTCACCCGACGGCACTATGCTGGCGATGGTGCACAGAGAAGGCGGTAATTACCGTATCGCGGTGCAGGACTTGAGCAGCGGCGAGGTGAAGGTGTTAAGCGAGCGTTCGCTGGATGAATCGCCGAGCTTCGCGCCCAACGGCAGCATGGTGATCTACGCGACCGGAGATCAAGGCGTGCTGGCGGCGGTCTCCGTGGATGGGCGGGTGCGGCAGCGGCTGGCCTTGCAGGAAGGCAACGTGCGCGAGGCGGTGTGGTCGCCGTTCGGCCATAAAACCGATTTTGAATCTCTTCAACCTTGACCAACGTGTTGCAACACAACTAAATTGAAAGCATAAGGAGCGATTATGAAGTTACTAAGCAAAGGGTTACTCATCGTATTATCTGCAATCGTATTGTGGGGCTGTCAGACGACAGCTACCCCGGAAGGCGGCGCCAAGGTTGAAGACCGCAGCGGCGCCGCCGACGGCGCCTCGACCGGTGCGGCGAGCGAAGGCGGGACCTTCAGCGGCGACCCGCTTGATGATCCCTCCAGCCCGCTGTCGCAACGCATCGTGTACTTCGATCTCGACAGCAGCGAGATCAAAGCCGAGGACCACGCCACCGTCACGGCGCATGGCAAGTACCTGGTCAGCAACCCTAATGCCTCGGTGACCCTGGAAGGTCACGCCGACGAGCGCGGCTCGCGCGAATACAATCTCGCATTGGGCGAGCGCCGCTCCAACACCGTGCGTCAGTTGTTGCTGGCCGAGGGGGCCACTGCTCAGCAGATCCAAACCGTCAGCTACGGTGAAGAAAAGCCCGCCGACCCAGAGCACAATGAAGACGCCTGGTCGCTCAACCGGCGTGTGGAGTTTGTCTACAACCGTAAATAATAGCAATGGCGTTCACGGCACTGCGAGCAACACCCCCGCTATTGGCGGGGGTGTTGCTATTCAGCTTGGGCGCGGTCGCCTGGAGTGAGCCGCGCGATGAAGAACTGACGCTCGATGAGCGCGTCGCCCGCCTCGAACAGCAGACACGTAATCAAAGCCTGGCCGAGCTATTTTCCCGGCTGGACAGCCTACAACGCGAAGTACAGCGCTTGCAGGGCAAGATCGAGGAACAGGGTCACCTGATCGAGCAACTACCGCACAACCAGAAAGAACCGCAGCAGGCGCTGGAGCGGCGCATCGAGGCACTCGAACAGCGCAGCAGCGCGCCAACGCCGCCACCTGTTGGCGCAGAGACCCCTCCGCCCGCAACAGACGCCCCGCCGGCATCAACGTTACATACACCAGACAGCGCCGAGAGTCCGGAACTGCAACCCGCAGCGACTGATGCGGGCAACGAGGCGGCTGCCTACCAGCAGGCCTTTGACCTGCTCAAGAAGGGCAGCTACGAAAAGGCGATTACGGCCTTCCGTGATTTCCTGAAACGCTATCCAAACGGCGCCAACGCCGGCAACGCGCAGTATTGGCTGGGCGAGACCTACTACGTCACCCGTAAATTCAAGGAGGCCCAGCAGGCCTTCCAAACCTTGCTCGACCGTTACCCAAACAGCCCCAAACAGCCCGACGCCAGCCTCAAGATCGGTTTTGTCCACTATGAACAGGGCGAGTGGGCCAAGGCCCGCAAGACCTTGGGCGAAGTCGCCAGCCGCTATCCCGGCACCGCTGCCGCCAAGCTCGCACAGGCGCGCCTCGACAAGATGCAAAAAGAAGGGCACTGAAGTGTGAGGCGTTAGGGGTGAGGTGTTAGGCGTAAAGCTGGCTTCCCTCGCGCCTCACCCCCAATCCCCTTGCCCCGTAGTAGAATACTTCATGCCGTCACAAGTACTTCCGGATGTTCTAGCCGAAAATCCCGTCGCGCAACAACGCCTGCGCGTCACCGAGATCTTTTATTCCCTGCAAGGCGAGACGCGCACAGTGGGGTTGCCGACGGTGTTCGTGCGCCTCACCGGCTGTCCGTTACGCTGCGGCTACTGTGACACCACCTATGCCTTTCACGGCGGGGAATGGCGCGGGATCGCCGACATCCTCAAGGAAGTGGCAAGCCATCAACCGCGCTATGTCACGGTCACCGGTGGTGAGCCGTTGGCGCAGAAGGCGTGCCTGACCCTGCTGAGCCGGTTGTGCGACGCGCACTATGAGGTTTCGCTGGAGACCAGCGGCGCATTGGACATTTCCCAGGTAGACCCCCGCGTTATCAAGGTAGTGGACCTGAAGACGCCCGGCTCCGGCGAAGTAGACAAAAATCTCTACAGTAATCTCGCCCATCTCTCGCCCCGTGATCAGATCAAGTTTGTGCTGTGCGACCGCGCCGATTACCAGTGGGCAAAAGACATCCTGAGCGAATACGATCTGACCTCACGCTGCGAAGTATTGTTCTCGCCGAGTCATCAACAGCTTAATGCTACTGCGCTCGCCGATTGGATACTTGCCGACCGCCTGCAGGTGCGTTTGCAAATCCAGCTCCATAAATATTTGTGGGGCGAGACGCCGGGGAAATGAACGCGGCTGTCATTCCTCTCAATGCAGGCCACAACAAGGCCGTAGTCTTGTTATCCGGCGGTATGGATTCGGCCACCACTTTAGCCATCGCCAAAGGTCTCGGCTTCGAGTGCCATGCCCTGACGTTTGATTACGGCCAGCGCCACCGCGCGGAACTTAACGCCGCAACACGCATCGCAGAGCAACTGGGCGTGGCCGACCACAAGATTCTGAAATTGGAGTTGAGCGCTATCGGCGGCTCTGCGCTCACCGAGCACAGCATCCCGGTGCCTGTCACGTCAACCAGTGGCATCCCCATTACCTACGTGCCCGCGCGTAACACGATCTTCCTTGCCCTCGCGCTCGCCTGGGCCGAGGTGCTGCACGCTTGGGACATCTTCATCGGCATCAATGCCGTGGACTATTCCGGTTATCCCGACTGCCGCCCGCAGTTCATCGAGGCCTTCACCAAACTCGCCGGCGTGGCGACCAAGGCCGGCGTGGAAGGAGGGCGGTTTACCTTTCATACCCCGCTCATCCATTTAAGCAAGGCCGAGATCATCAGGGAAGGGATGCGCCTTGGGGTGGATTATGCGCTCACCGTGTCGTGTTACGCGGCGGATGACGACGGCCGCGCCTGCGGGCAATGCGATGCCTGCCGCTTGCGCGTGGCGGGCTTTCAATCCGCCGGCGTGGCCGACCCTACCCGTTATCAATAGATTTTTGCAACAGAGTACATAGTACCTTGGTGTTCTCACCCGTCCCGCATTACAATAGCGATCTTGCATGGGGCCGTTAGCTCAGCCGGTAGAGCAGCAGACTTTTAATCTGTTGGTCGTGCGTTCGATCCGCACACGGCCCACCACTTTGCACCGTTACGGTGCGGGCCAGAATGGTCCATACATTTTCCAGGAAATACAGAGGGGGTCCGGCTACATGAAGCTAGCCGGTGAGATGTTCCACCCCCTGTCATCTGTGGCAAGCTACCTTTGGAATAGTATGAGGGTCTGTTCCTTGGTCTGGTCGCCATTGCTGGCTTTCAGCTTGGCCTCATATCGCGTACCGCGTTGCTTGATGGGCGGTTCGAAGGCAAAGTCAAAATAGCCCCCTGAGTCAGTCTGCAGGCTCTTCGTAAAGATGTTTTGTTTGAACCCGAACGGGCCCACCAGGGCGGTGCTGGCTTCGACCTCCACGTCTATATTGGTGTTGGGCCAGCTACGTCCCCGCACCTCGATCTTGTCGCCGTTGACCTCGCTGTTGTTGGCGGGGCTGTAAATATTGAGAGGCAGGCGCTGGTCGGCACTTTCACCGGGCTGAGCCGCAAAACTCCACGCTGCACGCGCGGAGTTCCCGGCCAGGTCTTTGGCGAGTATCTCCACGCGATACTGGCCTCTCTCCAGACCTTGCGGGATTTGGTACTTTAAGGCGCTGGCGGTAATGCTGCTGTCGCGGGTGACATCCCGGTCATTAAGCAGGATGCGCACGGAACGCGGATCTACGCCCGACCCGCTGCCATCGTCGAGCGTGGCCGAGATAATCACAGGGTTGGAGCTGGAGACCGTCTCGCCGTCAAATGGACGCTGGTTTTTAATAACCGGGGGTTCTTTATCCTTGCCCCCTTGCTCCAGGCGGGCGTGCGCCGATTGTTCACCCAGCACCAATGTAGCCGTTATATTGACGCTCGTTGGGAAGTTGTCATTGCGACGGATCGTGTAGCGGCCCTCGTAGACTCCCGAGCCTGCCGGGGTCTCGACCAAGGGGAGATTTTCCGCCACGCCTTCGATGGCGAAGGCCGCCTTGGCATTGGGGGTGCCTTTAAGCGTGAATTTTAACTCAGTACCGGGATCCATCTCCTGTGCCGGAGCCATCCTAAACTGCTCAATCACTGGCGGCACGGGTTTGGGCGTCGCCACTGGGGCTGCTTTGGCGATCATGAGCGGCTGGTCCAGCTTTGCGGTTGCGACCCGGCTGCCGCGGCGCAGACTGGCGCGCACGACGGTGTTGGCGGTGAGGCGATCCTTGAGCTTGATGGTGTATTCCGCTTCGTAGATCCCCGGTTCAATCTCTTGCATGGAGATGATGCGTTTCACACCCGTAATCCTGAGCGTCGCCTTTGAAGCCGGCGTGCCTTCCAGGGTAAAAACCAGATCGGTCCCGGGGCCGAGGTTGTCCACGGCATCCACTTCAAAACTGTCTATTTGAGGCGTGACCACGGGGGCGGCTTGAGCAAGGCCGGGCGCTATGACCGTGCCGAGAAACAAGGCCAGGGAAACAAACAGTGTATGGGCGGGTATCATAACGTCTCCTTATAGCCGCAGCGATCAGAGCGGGCGCTTTCGCGGACTTATCTGCTTAATGCTACTCCTTCCGAAAACCGGCTACAATCTTTAGGGTTTGACGGTCAATTCAACATGAGTTAGTTATGCACACCACCCTGGTACACGTTCATATGCTGTCCCAACACGTAGACGACTTCATCGCCGCCACCCAGGCCAATCACGAGGCCTCGGTGCGTGAGCCCGGCAACCGGCGTTTCGATGTGCTGCAGTCGGCGGATGACCCAGCCCATTTTATTTTGTACGAGGCCTACGCTACGGTGGAAGACGCCGTGGCTCACAAGCTGACTGCGCATTATCTGAAGTGGCGTGACGCGGTGGCGAATTGGATGGCTGTCCCAAGACAGGGAGTCGTCTATCGCGGTTTGTTT
The DNA here is from genome assembly GCA_035561915.1 of Gammaproteobacteria bacterium. GTDB lineage: Bacteria > Pseudomonadota > Gammaproteobacteria > SURF-13 > SURF-13 > JACPZD01. The sequence goes on along the minus strand of DATMXC010000246.1, from coordinate 232 downwards.
CCGCAAGAGAAGTCTGTGTGAACATCCCGGCTTTCAGTCTGTCGCGTCTTCCGCAAATTATATTCGGTGCTGGCCGTTTCAAAGAGACAGCGGATCTCGTCGCCTCATTCGGCAAACGGGCATTGCTCGTGACCGGTGCTCGATCATTTCAGAACACACCAGAGTGGCGTTGGTTGAATGAGGCGTTAAAGCAATCCGGAATTTCGTGGGAACACATCACTGTGGCCGGCGA
>DATMXC010000245.1:0-2600 GCA_035561915.1 Gammaproteobacteria bacterium | reverse complement strand
TTTGTGATCGTCACGGCGATATGTCTGGCCATCAGCGCCAGCTACGAGCTGATCGAATGGCTGGCGGCGCTGACGTTCGAGCAGGCCGCCGACGCCTTTCTTGGCACCCAGGGTGACCACTGGGACACCCAGTGGGATATGTTTCTCGCCTTGGTCAGCGCGATGGTCGCGCAAGTGTTGTTAAGCGCCCGGCACGACCGCGAGCTGGCGCGGCTGGAGAAAATTCAATTTACCGCAGAGGACGCAGAGAAACACGATTAAATTTGTTTTTTCTCTGCGTCCTCCGTGGTGAAGCTTTTTCGCCGCAATAACAATGGGGCCTACAGCGCCTCCGAGGCGTAATCGGCGAGGCGCGAGCGTTCGCCGCGGGTGAGGGTGACGTGGCCGCTGTGCTCCCATTCCTTGAAGCGGTCCACCACGTAGGTCAGGCCCGAGGTGGTTTCGGTGAGGTAGGGGGTGTCTATCTGCGCGATATTGCCAAGACAGACTACCTTGGTGCCGGGGCCGGAGCGGGTGATCAGCGTCTTCATCTGCTTGGAGGTGAGGTTCTGCGCCTCATCGAGGATGATGAATTTATTGAGAAAGGTGCGCCCGCGCATGAAATTGAGCGAGCGGATCTTGATGCGGTTGCGGATCAGGTCATTGGTCGCGGCGCGCCCCCAATCTCCGCCCACGTCGGACTTGGTCAGCACCTCCAGATTGTCCATCAGCGCGCCCATCCACGGCGTCATTTTTTCTTCTTCTGTGCCCGGCAAAAAGCCGATGTCCTCACCCACCGGCACGGTGACGCGCGTCATGATGATCTCGGCATAGCGTTTTTCTTCCAGCACCTGGGCCAGCCCCGCGGCCAGCGTCAACAGAGTTTTGCCGCTGCCGGCGATGCCGAGCAGGCTGACGAAATCAATGTCGGGATCCATGAGCAGGTTGAGCGCGAAGTTTTGCTCGCGGTTGAGTGCGTTGATGCCCCACACGGTATGGCGCGGGTTGTGATAGTCACGCACCAGTTCAATGGTGGCCGCCGGGCCCTGCAGGTCGCGCACGACCGCCTGAAAGCCACCCTCTGCCGAGTCATAAAGAAATTGATTGGGGTACCACTGCTCAACGCCGGGACCGGTGACCTTGTAAAAGGTGCGGCCGCTCTCCTTCCAGGAGGACATGTCCTTGCTGTGCGTGTCCCAAAAGCCCTGGGGTAATTCCGCATAGCCGCTGTAGAGCAGATTGACGTCATCCAGCACCTGGTCGTTGTAATAGTCCTCGACATAGATGCCGAGCACTGCTGCCTTGATGCGCAGATTGATGTCTTTGGTGACCAGGACCACTGTGACATCGGGGCGTTGCCGTTGCAGCGCAAAGGCGGTGGCAAGGATGTTGTTGTCGGGTTTGTTAGTGGGTAAGGCGTCGTGCAGGGTGGTTTCCAGAATGCGGGTCTGAAAGAACAACCGGCCGCGAGTTGCATCGGCGCCGGCGCTGGAGAGATGGTTGAGGGAGGGTAACTGCAGGCCCTGATCGATCTCCTCCTTGCTGGCGTTGCACATCAGCTCATCCAGGAAGCGGCTCACCTGGCGCGCGTTGCGCGCGACTTCCGACATGCCCTTTTTGCCGGCGTCCAGTTCCTCCAGCACGACCATGGGGATGTACACGTCGTGCTCCTGGAAGCGGAAGATCGCAGCAGGGTCGTGCATCAACACATTGGTGTCGAGCACAAAGATCCGTTTGCCGGTGATTTCTTTTCTTGCCATATTTTGGGGCAGTAGGCCGAATGAATTCGGCCCTACAATTATCCTAAACTCCGTACCGCCTCCAGCACTTCATCCACATGGCCATCCACTTTGACCTTGCGCCATTCCTTGCGCAATACGCCCTTTTTATCAATCAAAAAGGTGCTGCGCTCCACACCCATTACCTCTTTACCGTACATGTTTTTCAGTTTGATGACATCAAACATCCGGCAGAGCTTCTCGTCTTCGTCGGCTAACAGGTCGAAGTTAAAGGCCTCGTCCTGCTTGAATGATTCATGCGACTTCACGCTGTCGCGGGAGACACCCAGCACCACCGTATCGAGCTTGGCGAATTTGGACTGCTCGTCACGGAAGTTCTGGCCTTCCAGGGTGCAGCCGGGGGTTTTGTCCTTGGGATAAAAATACAGCACGACATTTTTACCCTTGAGATCGGCGAGGCTGACGGTCTTGCCGCCGGTGGCGGGCAGTTTGAAATTGGGGACGGGCTTGCCGAGGGCGATTTTACTCATGAGGTTCCTCCATGATAGTAGCGTGTAAATAGGGATGAAAAATTCTACCCCATAACAGCACGAACAAAACAGGCCTTCCCTGGCCTGTTCCGGATGTACTGAAGACTACTTCTTGACGGGCTCTGCGGCAGGTTGCGGCGCTGGCGTTGAGGCCGGTGCGGCAGCAGGAGCGGGCGCCGGGGTTAAGGCCGGTGCAGCCGCCGGAGCAGGTGCGGCAGGTGCAGGTGCGGTGGCCAGCTTGATCTCCACCTTGGCCTTGGCCTTCAGACCTTCCAGATAGTCCTTGATCTGCTTGTTGCGCATCACGCCGCGCACGTTTTCCTTGACCTTGTCGAACTCGGGCGGCGCGACA
>DATMXC010000244.1:0-3969 GCA_035561915.1 Gammaproteobacteria bacterium | reverse complement strand
ACAATCAGCACCCTGCCTGTGAGCGGTGCGCCGACGGTGATGCCCCCCTCGCCGTGATCTTTGGCCTCTTTGCGGTTAAAGGCATAAGGCACATCGCGCCCGTGCTGCTCCGCCAGAGCAATGCTGACCGCCGCGACCAAGGGGATACCCTTGTAGGCGGGGCCGAACAGCATGTCGTAGGCGATTCCGGAGTGGGTGATGGCGGCTGCGTAGTACCGGCCGAGGCGGGCCAGGCTCGCGCCGGTGTTGAACAGGCCGCTGTTGAAAAAGTACGGGCTCACCCGTCCGGACTTGAGAGTGAACTCGCCAAAGCGTAGTGCGCCGATCTCCAGGGCGAAGTCGAGAAATTCACGTTGATAATCTTGCATGCGTTAAATGAGGCTCCGTTTAGACCACCAGAGAATATAGTAGACCGAGTGTTCCGCAGGCGATAATCACCGGGACTACGCCGACGCGATAATGAATAAGCGCAATAAAGGCCAGCGCGCTCAATAGAGCAGAAAACCACGCAAAACTCGCGCCAAACCCCTGCGGCCAGAACACATGATACGCAAAAAACAGCGCGAGATTGAGTATTACCCCCACCACGGCGGCGGTAATGGCGGTGAGCGGCGCGGTAAATTTAACCGTGTGTCGCGTGGCCTCGATGAGCGGCGCGCCGACCAGAATAAACAGGAATGACGGCAGGAAGGTAAACAGCGTCGCTACCATCCCGCCCGCTATGCCGGCAAGCACGAGAGCGTCGGGCCCAAACAGTTGCTTAGTCCAGGCGCCGACAAACCCCACAAACGTCACCACCATGATGAGCGGGCCCGGCGTGGTCTCGCCGAGCGCCAGGCCATCTATCATTTGTGCCGTGGTCAACCACTGGTAATGCTCCACCGCCCCCTGATGCACATAGGGCAACACCGCATAGGCCCCGCCGAAGGTGAGCAGCGCCGCCTTGGTGAAAAACCAGCCCATCTGGGTCAGCGTGCCGTGCCAGCCGTACCGGGTGAAGAGCAGCGCCATCACGCCGATCCAAAGCGCCGCGCCCATCGCGGCAAACCTCAGCGCGCGCGACTTTTTAAAGTGCGTATGCTCGGGCAAAACGGTGTGGTCGTCTATCAATGCCGGGCTGTGATTATTTCCGGCTTTGCTGTGGTCATTGCCGGTTGTGAAAAGCGCGGGGCTTATCCGGCCGGCAAGATAACCGATGAAGGCTGCGCTGAATATAATGGCGGGAAACGGCACGTCGAATACAAAGATGGCCGCGAACGCCGCGGCGGCGATTGCCCACAACAACGCATTCTTGAGAGCGCGTTTGCCGATGCGGTAAGCGGCGAACAAGACAATCGCAGTGACGGCGGGCTTGAGCCCATAAAAAATACCCGCCACCATCGGTACGTTACCGAAGACGAGGTAAGTCCAGGTCAAGGCGATCAATAGAAACAGCGATGGCAGTATAAACAACATGCCCGCCAGGATGCCGCCCTTCGTACCATGCAGCAGCCAGCCGATATACGTCGCAAGCTGCTGCGCCTCCGGCCCGGGCAGCAGCATGCAGTAATTGAGCGCGTGCAAAAAGCGCCCTTCCGAAATCCAGCGGCGGCGTTCCACCAGATCATCGTGCATGATGCTGATTTGCCCGGCGGGCCCGCCGAAGCTGATGAACCCGAGTTTGAGCCAATACAGCAGCGCCGCTTTGAAAGAAACGTGCGTAGGCGCTTGCATTGAGTGGGTGGCGGTCATGGTTTATCGCGAAGGTAAGTAGTGTATCATCGCAACTACGCTTATGCGCATCATCACCCTCAACGTCAATGGCATCCGCTCGGCTTGCATCAAGGGGTTTTTCCCTTGGATGCTGAAACAAAAACCTGACGTCGTATGCCTGCAAGAGACCAAGGCGCAGGAACATCAACTACCGGAAGAGGCCCTGCATCCGCACGGCTACCACTCCTATTTTCACGACGCGCAAAAAAAAGGCTACAGCGGCGTTGCGCTGTATTGCAAACGTAAACCCGACAAGATCATCATGGGCCTGGGCTGGCCGGACATGGACGCAGAGGGCCGTTACCTCGAGGCGCGTTTTGGAAATTTGAGCGTGGTGTCGCTGTACCTGCCTTCCGGTTCCTCCGGCCCGGAACGCCAGGCGGTGAAGTTCGACATGCTCGAACGCTTCGTGCCGGTGCTCAAAAAAATGCGCAAAAGCAAACGCGAATATATTATCTGCGGCGACTGGAACATCGCGCATAAAAACATCGATCTCAAAAACTGGCGCGGAAATCAGAAGAACTCCGGCTTCCTGCCCGAAGAGCGCGCGTGGATGGATCAACTGTTCGGCAAGCTCGGTTTTGTGGATGCGTTTCGCGTGGTGAATCAGGAACCGGAACAATATACGTGGTGGTCCAACCGTGGTCAGGCATGGGCGAAAAACGTCGGTTGGCGCATTGATTATCACGTCACCACGCCGGGCCTTGCGGATAAAGTCAAAGCCGCCGCGATTTATAAAGCGGAACGCTTCTCCGACCACGCGCCGTTGACGATGGATTATGATTATACTTTCCGAGGGTAGGTTGCTTGAAATTACGTTCACGCTCCACCCAACACGGGCCGTGGAATAATGACGCAAAGTTATAGATCATTTAGGATCTCCATCTCTAGTTATGCCTCAAGAGGAACGCAGTCTTGAAATTCCTACAGTTTGATCTTGGCAGCCGACAACGCGGCGAAATAGTTGAGATCACCTTGACGAGTGGAGCCAATGTGCGCCTGATGACGAGTTCTGAGTTTTCGAACTACAAGAGCGGTCGCAGACATCAATTCACTGGGGGACTGGCCAAGCAGTCCCCCATTCGGCTACCGATTCCCAACTCCGGTCACTGGTATGTAGCCGTTGATATGCAGGGTCTCAGTGGAAGTACGCGCGCATCCGTCCGAACGTTGCCGGGAATGCTACCGGAGATACGAGAGGCGCCGCTGTCTTCCGTTCCAAGCTTGGTGCGAGAGCAACCCCCACAAGTTGAAGCTGGGGTTGAGGTCTTCGATGTATTTATCTCACATGCATCCGAAGACAAGGACACCATCGTTAGATCTTTGGCTACCGAGTTGGTTGGAAAAGGCCTCAAGGTCTGGTACGACGAATTCACCCTCCGCATTGGCGACAGCCTGAGGCAGAAGATCGACAAAGGCTTGGCCAAGAGCCGTGTTGGACTCGTCGTGCTCTCGCCTTCGTTTGTGTCGAAGGGCTGGACGAACTACGAACTGGACGGAATCGTTACTCGGACTGTGTCTGGTGAGCAGATCCTTCTCCCTATCTGGCACGACATCACAAAGCAAGAAGTCATTGACTTCAGTCCATCTCTGGCAGACAAAGTAGCGCGTAGCACGGCAACTCATACCGTCCAAGAAATCGCCACCGAAATCGCGGAATTGCTGAGGGGGGCATCGACATGAGGCATAACTTTTCGTTTTAGGGGGCGCTGCGCGATAAAGCCGCGCAGCGCCCCTGAACTCGGACGTTGGGCTTCATGAAGCACATAGGCACCTTACCCTCTCCCAAAGGGAGAGGGTATATATAACACACTCTTAAAATGACGCTTAAAGACTACCTCACCATCTTCACCAATCGCCGCGTCGGCGTGGTGCTGTTGCTCGGATTTTCATCGGGGCTGCCGCTGGCGCTCACCGGGGGTACGTTGCAGGCGTGGATGACGACTGCGGGTGTGGACTTGAAAACCATCGGCATCTTCACGCTGGTGGGGCTGCCTTACACGCTCAAATTTCTCTGGGCGCCGCTCATGGATCGCTTTGTGCCGCCATGGCTGGGGCGGCGGCGCGGCTGGATAATCGCCACGCAGGTTGCGCTCATGCTGGGCATCGCGGCTATGGGAGTGGGTTCGCCGCAACACGCGCTGTGGGCATTGGCGGCGCTCGCCCTGTTTGTCGCCTTCACCTCCGCTTCGCAGGACATTGCATTCGACGCCTACC
>DATMXC010000243.1:0-2490 GCA_035561915.1 Gammaproteobacteria bacterium | reverse complement strand
AATCCTTTTAATCAGTTTCTTATTTTTTTTCATATTGGTGTCTTATTTCTAGGGCTCATCCTTATGTTCTTTCCTAGTACTAGTGGAGCGAGTCTGTAGGGTGGGCAGACAGGGTTTCCGTCTGCCCACGTTGTTTCAAATCCGGGTGGGCACAAAACCGTGTCCACCCTACCTGACTGTTGGTTGTGAGGAAACGTGTAAATTCGAGAGGTACTCAAAATGTCAGATCACAAGCACCAATTTGTAGTTGATGACAACGGAAAAAAACAGCGGTGATATTAGGTATTGCTGAATACGAAAAGCTGATTGACGAGGTGGATGAATTAGAGGCCATTCGCGCGTATGATGCTGCCAAGGCCGCAGGTGATGAGGCAATTCCCTTCGAACAAGCAGTTGCCGAAATTGAACGTAGCCGGTCGTGACCTATGTGATAACTGTGTTTGCGGCGAGCGCATAAAGAGTTATGGGACTTGCCGCGGGATGCTTACGCCCGTATCCGGGATGCCTTCGGGGGCTAGCCGACGAGCCGCGGCCTAGCAGCTCAAGGAAATTGGTGAACCGGTCTGGATGGCGAATTCGCGTGGGAGCTTATCATGTAGTTTATGAAATTGATGATACGAGCCGTTTGATAACAGTTGTTCATATCGGCCATCGTCGAGATGTTTATCGCTAGTTTCAACAGCTAGCCGTTCTTCAGCGTCCGCTGCTAAGACCATATCTGTCAACAGCCGCGAGTTCCCCGCCCACACTTTAGTTGGCCGACGCTGTATGTCACCCAGTCCTTGTTCGAGCCGAAACTACTATCTATTATGAAATTTGAATTACTGCAGACCGACGGCCCAGCCCGTCGCGGCCAATTATTGTTTGAACGCGGCATAGTACAGACCCCCGCCTTCATGCCGGTGGGTACCTATGGCACGGTCAAGGCGATGACGCCGGAGGAGTTGGTTGAGATCGGCGCCGAGATCATTTTGGGCAATACCTTTCATCTGATGCTGCGTCCCGGTGTTGAGGTGATTGCTGCGCATGGCGATCTGCATGATTTCATGCACTGGAAGGGCCCCATTCTCACCGATTCGGGTGGTTACCAGGTGTTCAGCCTGGGGGCGATGCGCAAGATCTCCGAAGAGGGTGTCAGTTTCCGCTCGCCGGTCAACGGCGATCCCGTGTTTCTCGACCCGGAGCGCTCTATGGCGGTGCAGCGCGCCTTGGGGGCTGACATCGTGATGGTGTTCGATGAGTGCACGCCTTATCCGGCGAGTGAGGAACAGGCGCGTGATTCGATGGAGATGTCGTTGCGCTGGGCGGCGCGCAGCAAGCAGGCGCACGGCGATAGCCCGTCGGCCTTGTTTGGCATCGTGCAGGGCGGGATGTATGACGATTTGCGTCAACGCTCTTTAGAGGGTTTGGTTAAGTTGGGCTTTGACGGCTATGCCATCGGCGGCCTGTCGGTGGGCGAGCCCAAGCCGGAGAGGATGCAGGTCTTGCAAATGCTGTTGCCACAGATGCCAGCCGATAAACCGCGCTATTTGATGGGGGTGGGCACGCCCGAGGACATCGTCACGGCCGTCGAGCTAGGTATAGATATGTTCGACTGTGTCATGCCCACGCGCAACGCCCGCAATGGCCACCTGTTTGTGCACGGCGGCGAGATTCGCATCCGCAACAGCCAGTATCAATACGATACCCGGCCGCTGGACGAGACTTGCCCTTGTTATACCTGCCGCAACTACAGCCGCGCCTACCTGCGCCACCTGGATAAATCCCATGAGATTCTGGGCGCAAGGCTAAATACTATCCATAATCTCTATTATTACCAGGCCTTGATGCGCGGCCTGCGGGAGGCCATCGGCGGGGGTGCATTGGCGGATTTTGTCGCCGGGTTTTACGCAAAACGCGCCCAAAACCCCGTCGCTATGTCATAATCAACGGCTAATTTATGACAAGAAGGAAAACTCCATGAGTCTGTTTATCTCCGATGCCTGGGCGCAGGCCGCACCCGCCGCCGGCCCCGAGGCGATGTTGACGAGCTTTTTACCGCTGATTGTCATCTTTGCCCTGTTTTATTTCTTACTGATTCGCCCGCAGATGAAGCGCGCCAAGGAACACAAGATGCTGGTGGCGGCTCTGAGCAAGGACGATGAGGTGGTCACCAGCGGCGGTCTGCTGGGGCGCGTGACCCAGGTGGGGGAGGACTTCATCGTCCTCGAGGTGGCGCCCAATGTCCAGATCAAGGTGCAAAGGCATGCGGTGTCGGGCGTGATGCCGAAAGGAACGATTAAGTCCGTATAACCTCTGGGCCCCTCTGAGACTTAACCCATGATTAATCAGTACCCATTATGGAAATATCTGCTTGTCTTGGTTCTCGTCGTCGCGGGGGCGCTCTATTCCGTGCCCAATCTGTATGGCGAGGACCCGGCCTTGCAGGTAAGCCCCACTCGCACCACAAAGGTGGACAACGCGATCCTCGCCAGGGTGGAGGATCTCCTC
>DATMXC010000242.1:0-4585 GCA_035561915.1 Gammaproteobacteria bacterium | reverse complement strand
CGCGACCAGTTCCACGCTCTTGGGTAGTTTGAGGTCGGACAAATGGACGGTTTCGTTCAATTTGACCTCACTCATATCTACTTCAATGTACTCGGGCAGATCGGCGGCGAGACACAACACCTCGACGTCGTTCAACAGGTGCGAGATGATGCCGCCGTTCTGTTTAACGCCCGGCGCGATGTCGGAACCGGTAAAGTGCAAGGGGATGCGCATGCGCATTTTTTTGGTTGCGCTGATGCGTTGTAAATCCAGGTGCATGACGCGCGGCTTGCTGGGGTGGCGCTGCACGTCGCGCAGCACTACTTTTTCCTCGCGGCCATTGACCTTCAAGGTCAAAATATGCGAATAGAAGGCCTCATGCGCCAAGTGCAGCGACACAGCGTTGTGGTCCAGCGTGAGCGATAGCGGCGCTTGCTCCGCACCATACACGATGGCCGGGATCTTGTTGCCGTGACGCAGGCGGCGGCTCGCACCCTTGCCCCTGTCACTGCGTTCTTCTGCGATCAATTCAAAAGTTTCTCTCATGATATTTCTCCAATAACAACAACACACAAAAACCCGCACCGCGACCAGTGTGGGTACACATTACGTGCGAATGAATTCGCACCTACTAATCCATATACAACGAACTGATAGACTCTTCTTTACTGATGCGCCGCATGGTCTCGGCCAGCATCTCTGCGATGCTGATCTGACGGATGCGCGGACAGCCTCTTGCCTCGGCGCGCAGCGGGATGGTGTCGGTCACCACCAGTTGGTCCAGCTCCGAGGCGTTGATATTTTCCACCGCCGGGCCCGACAACACCGGGTGTGTGCAATAGGCGACCACTCGTACCGCACCGTGTTCCTTGAGTGCGCGCGCCGCCTCGCACAAGGTGCCGGCGGTATCCACCAGGTCGTCCACCAGCACGCAGGTGCGGCCTTCCACGTCGCCGATCACGTTCATCACCTTCGCCTCATTCGGCTGCGGCCGGCGTTTGTCTATGATGGCGAGTTCGGCGTCGTCCAGATTTTTGGCAATCGCGCGGGCCCGCACCACGCCGCCGACATCCGGCGAGACCACGATCAGGTTGTCGTATTTGTGCTTCCAGATGTTACCCAGCAAGATCGGCGAGGCATACACATTGTCCACCGGCACATCAAAAAATCCCTGGATCTGGTCGGCATGCAGATCCACCGTCAATACCCGGTTGGCGCCCACGCTCTCGATCATGTTCGCCACCACCTTGGCGGTAATCGGCACGCGCGCCGAGCGCGGGCGGCGATCCTGGCGCGAATAACCGAAATACGGAATCACCGCCGTGATCCGGTACGCCGAGGCGCGCCGCAGCGCGTCCACCATCACCAGCAACTCCATCAGGTTGTCGTTGGTTGGCGCGCAGGTCGGCTGCACGATGAAGACGTCCTTGCCGCGGACGTTTTCCATGATCTCGACCATCACCTCGCCGTCGCTGAAGCGGCCCACCGTGGCCTTGCCCAGCGACATATTGAGGTAACTGACCACATTCTCGGCCAACGGCCGGTTGGCGTTGCCCGAGAACACGACCATTCTGCTGTCTTGCATCAAACCCCCATCTCATTGGATATGGCTGGGGCGCCAGGATTACTCGGGCATCCTGCCCTCCGCCCCTGCGGGGCCAGCGTCGCTGTGCTCCGCTGTTCAAATTCGCTCCCGACGAATTTATCGAACCCAAGGGTTCTCATCCTGGCACTCCTAAAGTGCTTATGGAGTACCGCCATTTGGCTGGGGTGCCAGGATTCGAACCTGGGAATGCTGGAATCAAAATCCAGTGCCTTACCACTTGGCGACACCCCAATGATCTCTCGCCGCCCTCAACACCCAGCGAGGGGTGCTGCAAACGTTACATTTTACTATGGATAAGGCGATGCAGGGGGGATAGATTCATGCCCCGGGCAACGAGCGCTTGTCCGCCGTCCGGCCGTTGTTCGGTAAATTGCTGCGCAACCCGGCGTGCGGCCGGCTCATCGGGAAAGGCGGCGAACACGCAGCCGCCGGTGCCGGTCATCCTGGCGGGGGCCCTTCGACCTTGCTCAGGACAGGGATGGTCGCCCAGCCATTGCAGGGCCTCAGCCACCTCTGGATAGCGCCTACACACTAGCACCTCGCAGTCGTTGCCCCCCTTCCCCGCGAGAAAGTCGCGTATTGTGATGGGCTTAGCGTCGCGTGTCAAATCGGGCGAGGCGAAAATCTCCCCGGTCGAGACCCGGCAGGGCGGCGCGATGACCAGGTACCACGGCTCGGGCAAGTCCATCGGCGTGAGCCGCTCGCCCACTCCCTCGGCCCACGCCGCCCGGCCGTGCACGAACACCGGCACGTCAGCGCCGAGTCTTAAGCCCAGCTTGACCAACTCGTCCACGGACAGTCCGAGCTTCCATGAGTGATTCAGGGCAACCAGGGTGGTGGCGGCGTCGGAACTGCCGCCGCCCAAACCGCCGCCGATAGGCAGACGCTTGGTCAATTCAATATCGGCGCCTAGCGAAGTGCCCGTGTTCTCCTTCAGCAGCCGCGCGGCGCGCAGGGTGAGGTCTTGTTCGGATGGCACACCGGGCAGGTTGTGCAGCGCGCGGATCACGCCGTCATCGCGCACCGTAAACCGCAGCTCATCGCCGTAGTCGAGGAATTGAAACACAGTCTGTAACTCATGGTACCCGTCCACGCGCCGGCCGGTGATGTGCAGAAACAGATTGAGTTTGGCGGGGGCGGGCCAGGTTGGGCTAGGCATAGGATTTAATGGTTGAGTTCCCAACGCTCCACCGCGATGCGTACCTCCAGATGTGGCTCTGCGCTCAAATTGTTCAAGAACAGTTTGTCGGGCAGGTCCACGCGGCCGCCTTCCGCGTAACGCCGAAACTCGATATCCCAGCCGGATTGCCAGATACGGGTGAGGCGGCCCAGGCCGTCAAGCTCTTTGAGTTCCAAGGGCATGTTGGGATCGGGCAGGCCCAAGACCCAATAACGCAGGCCCGAGACCGGTAGTCGCCAGCCCAGTTGTCTTTCCAGCAGGGCCTCGGGGTCCTGCGCACTATCTTCGCCTTCGGAGGTCCGCAGGATGACGTGAGAAGGATCGCCGTTCAATTGCAGCGCGCCTTGGCCAAGCGGTGAACTTAACTGAATAGCGTAGGCTTCACCTTGCTGCTCCCAGGTCATGGAGGCGTGCCACCCCTCGGTCGGGGTCTGTATGGCGATGCGCCCGCTTAAGCCCCAGGCGCTGAGCGCAGACAAGGCCTGTTGCCGCGCGCGCCATGACTGTTCGGTGTCTATGGTTTGAGGTGGTTGAGTGGGAATGGCCTCACAGGCGCAGAGCGCCAGGACCAGACATACCAGCAGTAGATTTTTCACGAATTTAAGCAGTAAATAGATCGGCAAGCAGGGCGCTTCACCGCAGAGGACGCGGAGGAAAAATCAATTGTATGTACTCCTCTACGTCCTCTGCGGTGAACTTCAAGTCCTTCCTTTACGGAGTGAAACGTTTGACGGTGCTCTGCAAAACCTCATCGTCAGGAGCAGTTTTGAGGGCGTCTTGCCATATCTTGCGCGCCTGATCCTGGTCGCCCGTCACCCATAACACCTCGCCCAGGTGAGCGGCGATCTCCGCTTCCGGCGTCAGCTCCAGGGCTTGCCTCAGGTAGCGCAGGGCCTCCTCTTTGTTGCCGAGCCGGAACTGTACCCAGCCCATGCTGTCGAGGATACCGCCATCCTGCGGGCTGAGTTCCAGGGCGCGCTTGATGTAATCCAGGGCCTCCGGGTAACGGGTGGTCTTGTCGGCGAGCGTGTAGCCGAGGGCGTTCAGGGCGCGGGCGTTTTTTGGTTCGCGCGCGAGGATGTTGCTCAGGTCTTGTTCCAGGATGTCGAGCCGGTCCATCTTTTCGGCCAGCATGGCGCGGCCGTAGAGCAGATCGTTGTCGGCGGGCGCTTGCAGGAGGGCGATGTTGTAGATCTCGATGGCCTGGGCGTATTGCTTTTCCTCGCGGAGCAGATCGGCCTCCGCCATGGTAATGAGCTTGGCCTGCTCTGAGGACTGAAGCTTGATTTTGCGCAGGTAAGCGCGGGCGCCCGCCGTGTCGCCCTGCTTGGCCATGAGTCCGACCACGCGCAACTGGGCGTCCAGATAGGCCTCGCCCTGATCCACCGTCTTGTAGAAATCGATGGCGGCGCCGTAGTCCTTGCGTGTCTCGGCAATCTGGCCTAGATAGTAACTGGTCTCCCGTTCATACTTGCCGAGTTGCCGTGCCTGTTTCAGGTAGCGTTCCGCATCGTCCGGTTGTTTGATCTGCAAGGATAAAATACCGAGGCTGAGCGCGATGTCGGGGTTGTCGGGCATTTGCTGCGCGATCGTCGTAAATTGCTCGCGTGCCTGTTCGAGGCGTTTGGCATCCACCAGCAGGCGGGCATAGCTGAGGCGCAGGGACAGATCCTTTGGGTGGTCTTTGACCACTTCTTGCAGGTAACTCAATGCGCCGTCGCTGTCACCCTGCATTTGCAGCATGCGGGCCCGTAGCGCGGCGGCTTTGGCCCAACCGGGCTGGAGCCGCAAAGCCTGGTCCAGCGCCCCATTCGCCGCCT
>DATMXC010000241.1:0-2274 GCA_035561915.1 Gammaproteobacteria bacterium | reverse complement strand
ATTAACTACGACTCCGACGAATATATTAAATCGCCCGAAGAGTGGCTCCCAATCCCAGGCAGCCTGGAAGCGATTGCGCACCTGACGCGTGCGGGTTATACGGTGGTGGTGGCGACCAACCAATCCGGTGTGGGCCGCGGGCTGTTTGATCTCCAGACCTTGCGGCGCATCCACGAAAAAATGCAACAAGAAGTGGCGCAGGCGGGTGGGAACATCGCCGCGATTTTTTTCTGCCCGCACACACCCGACGATCACTGCGATTGCCGCAAACCCAAACCCGGTTTATTCAGGCAAATCGCGCAACAATTCCATTGCGATCTACACGGAGTGTATGCGGTGGGCGACTCCCTGCGCGACGTCGAGGCGGCACGCGCGGCGGGCGCATTGCCCATATTAGTGCGCACCGGCAAAGGGTCGCGCATCGCTCAACAGGATGTGCCCGGGGATGTTCCCGTCTACGACGACCTCGATGCATTTGTAGACGCTTTGCTCGCCGCACCTCAAGCCTGATGTTGTTTCTGCGCTCGTTTTTGTTCGCCCTATGCCAGGTTTCCTCCACGCTGGTGGTTGCCCCACTCAGCGTACTGAGCGGCGTGTTACCGTTCCGCTTTCGTTACCGCTTTATCACGCAGTGGAGTTATTTCAATCTCTGGTGCGCTGAAAAAATCTGTGGCCTGTGTTACACCGTCGAGGGGCGCGAGCACATCCCGGTGCATCCGTGCGTGATTCTGTGCAAACATCAATCGGCCTGGGAGACCTACGCGCTGCCGTGCATTTTTCCGCAGATGTTGTCCTGGGTGTGCAAGCGCGAGTTATTATGGATTCCATTTTTCGGCTGGGGTTTGGCGATGATGCAGCCCATCGCCATTGATCGCAAGGCGGGCCGCCGCGCCTTGGAGCAACTGGTCGAGCAAGGTACGGCGCGGCTGAACGACGGGCGCTCGGTGGTAATTTTCCCGGAGGGCACGCGCATGGCGCCCGGCAGGAAGGGTCGTTACGGCATCGGTGGTGCGATGCTGTCTGAGCGGAGCGGTTACCCGGTGCTGCCGATCGCGCACAATGCCGGTGAGTTTTGGCCGAAGCGGGGTTTTATCAAACGCCCCGGTGTAATCCGGCTGGTGATCGGGCCACTCATCCAAAGTAGTAATAAAAGCGCCACGGAGATTAATGTACAGACAGAAACGTGGATAGAGAATGAGATGAAGAATATGGAATAGAACGCAACGCTCATCCTATGGATGCTTGATCTGAACCTGAAGTCCATTTCCGGGGGCAGATAATCTGGAGGATGCATCGAGTTGCAGCACTCCCTTGGCGCCGAACATGATAGAGGGATCACAAATATCATACTCAAGTAGATGTGTCCCAAACGCGCCCTCCATCGCTGCTCGGTCACTAGCCGCCGCCGTTGCAAGCGTCAGTGCGGCGCGGCTAAGCAAACTGGTTTCTCCAACATGCGCGCCGATAATGACCTTGATTCCGTAACTGCGCGCTTGCGCAAGTAGCTTAAGCGATCTGATAAGTCCACCTAGTTTTGAAACCCGCAGATTAAGTATCCATAACTCCGGATTAGCTGAGGTGGGGTCAAAATCCTGTGCGTTAGTAAAACTCTCGTCGAGTATGATTTTGATTCCGAGGCCAGATGCTATTTGTGCAAGGCCCGCGAAATCACGCGGGGCTAGGGGCTCTTCGATAGCCCAGAAGGGCTGCTCCAGACTTTTCAGATAGCCTATTACTTCCAGGTGTGAACGCCATAGGTTGTTGGCGTCTGCGCGGATGCGCAACGGTGACCCGGAGTTTTTTAAGCAAGCAATTTTTTCCAGGTCTGTGTCGAGCTTGCCGGAGAGCTTGATCTTGAAGTCATTGAATCCAGCTTGTAGGTAATGGAGCACTTGCCGTTCAAAAACAGGCGTAGGGCTGTCCCCCAGCACTGCGGAGTATTGGAACGCACCAGAGAGGGGCGGTAGCGCGAACAGGGTCTCCAGGGTTTGAGCCGATGCCCTTCCCAGCAAGTCCAGTAGCGCGAGTTCAATGGCGCACCAAGCCGCGGGGTTCTGGTTGATTTCCTGTTCATGCGCATTGATCCATTGATGCAGGGACTCGATGCCGTGGATGTCGTTCAGGACGGAGGCACGATGCCGGTTAAACCAGAGGAGCGCCGTTTCGACGCTTTCGCCGGTAACATACTCTCTTGGACACCCCTCGCCATACCCTACCAGTTCAGCATTTTCCGAGCGGGCCGTTACCCAAACACTTGCGGTTTTTGAACGCTCC
>DATMXC010000240.1:0-2259 GCA_035561915.1 Gammaproteobacteria bacterium | reverse complement strand
CTACAGCGACAACTTCTTCATCGCCTCGGACAACCCTTGGTACTCGCCGACATCCTCCGCGAGCCAACCGTCGCGGCGCGCGTTCCATGTCTCCTCGTCCCAGATCTCGAATTTTTTGCCCTGGCCGATCAACACGACCTGCTTGTCTATGTGGGCAAATTCACGCAATGGCGGCGGCGGCAGCAGGCGGCCCTGGCCGTCCAGATCGCATTCGGTGGCGTGACCGATGAGCAGGCGTTGGATGCGGCGCGAGGCTTTATCGAAACCGGGCAGCGCGTCCAGCATGCGCTCGATCTCTTCCCACACCGGCAGGGGATAGAGCCACAGGCAGCGTTCCTCCGGGTCTATGGTGAGGATCAACTGACCATTGCACTGGGTTTGCAGGCGCTCGCGATAGCGAGTCGGCATGGTCATCCGACCTTTCGCGTCCAGATTGAGTGTGTTGACCCCTCGAAACACAGCGCGCTCCCCAGCCCGTTACCCCACTGATTCCCACTACACACCACATTTTCCCACTATAGGGACGAAAAGTCCTACTTGTCAAGCAAAGTTATGGGTTTAGACGAGGGACTGGGAGTAGCGGTAGGTCGGCTCCGCCTTGCGGCTTGAGCCGATCTACTTGGCTACGAAAGAATCAAGAAAAATTAAGGAGTCGGCCGATAAGCCGGGTTCTGTCGAGGACAGTCATTCATCTGGGATACACGTCACCGTGCACCTCAAGCAACCTACCCGGAAACGGTGCGGGCCGCACCATCGTTTCCCTATTTGGTCTTGCTCCGGGCGGGGTTTTCCCTGCCACGACTGTTACCAGTCGCGCGGTGCGCTCTTACCGCACCATTTCACCCTTACCAGCAAGCTGGCGGTATATTTTCTGTGGCACTTTCCGTAGACTCGCGCCTCCCAGGCGTTACCTGGCGCCCTGCCCTATGGAGCCCGGACTTTCCTCCCCGCGCCTAAGCGCGAAGCGACTGTCTGGCCGACTCCGTGGTAATTATACCCCACGTGGGCTGATAACGGCCCGATAATCGTTTCGCATGAGGCCGCCTTGATGCTTGTGACGCGGGCGCAGCGCAAGCAGTACTTCGTTGCGCTCGTTGAGAATCGCCGCCGCGGCGACGTGCTGGAATGGAGTAGTGATTTTCAAGTCCGTGGTGCGTCCGTCACGGACGTGCATATTCACGCAGGAGCTTTGTCATCTCGTCCGCAGGTATGGGGTGGCTGAAATAGTAACCCTGGTAATCGTCGCAGCTCAACGACCCCAGTAATGAAAGCTGCCCTTCGGTTTCCACGCCTTCCGCCGTCACCTTCAATTGCAGGCTGCGGGCCATGGCGATGATGGCGGTCACTATCGCCATGTCATCCGGGTCGGCGCTGACGTCACGTACAAAGGATTGGTTGATCTTAAGCCGGTCCACTGCGAAGCGTTTGAGATAGGCGAGGCTGGAGTAGCCGGAGCCGAAGTCGTCAATGCTGATCTGCACCCCCAGTGAGCTTAGTCGCTGCAGTGCGCTGATGGCCTCTTCGCTGCGGCTCATGATGACGCTTTCGGTGATTTCCAGTTCCAGATAGCGCGGATCGAGGCCGGTGTCTTGCAGAATGCGCAGGATGGTTTCCAGCAAATCCTTTTGCCGGAACTGCCGCGCGGAAAGGTTGACCGCCACCGGCAGCGGTGGCAGCCCCGCCTTCTGCCAGGCCTTGTTCTGCGCGCAGGCAGTGTGCAGTACCCATTCCCCGATGGGCTCGATCAAGCCGATTGCTTCCGCGAGCGGGATGAATTGATCCGGCGTTACCGTACCGAGTACATCATTGTGCCAGCGGATCAAGGCCTCAAGACCCACCATCCTTCCGCTTTTTATTTCAATCTGCGGCTGATAATGCAGCGTGAACTCACCCTGCGCCAATGCTGAACGCAATCCGGTTTCGAGATCTGATTGGTGCGCGGTCTGGGTGTGCATCTGTTCGGTGTAAAACTGAAAATTCCCGCCGCCTTTGCGTTTGGCATGGTACATGGCGATGTCGGCATTTCTGAGCAGCGTGGTGGCATCGTGCGCATCGCGTGGATAAAGCGCAATGCCGATGCTGGGCATGATGAACAGCTTGCGTTCATTCAGAATGAACGGCTGGGTAAAGACGTCCACGACCTTCTTTGCCACAGCGACGGCAGTTTCGGCTGCGCCGATGTTTTCGAGGACCATGGTAAATTCATCGCCCCCCAGTCTGGCGATGGTGTCTACTTCGCGCAGTCCCTGCTGGAGGCGG
>DATMXC010000239.1:0-7576 GCA_035561915.1 Gammaproteobacteria bacterium | reverse complement strand
CTTCCGGGCCTGACGGGGTTCACAGCCGCTCGTTGCGAGGGGACCGATACAAGCCACCATAAACTTAGGGCTAGAGACTAGGGATCTAAACCAGCAGCGGGTCGGAGTCCTCCGACTGTGTGTGGCGGAGAGGGCGGGATTCGAACCCGCGATACGGGGTTACCGTATACACACTTTCCAGGCGTGCTCCTTCAACCGCTCGGACACCTCTCCCTGCAATCACATCGCAAGCAACCCAAAATCATAGACGAGAACAGGCTGCCGGGCAAGGTAAATCTGGCGCATATATGGAATCCTTGATAAAATGTTAAACTTTTATACTTCCGCAATCCCCATGTTGATTCGGACCGAGTTTCAACACCTCCCGCAGCCGAGGCGCTGCGGAGGAAGATTTATTTCGTAACCCTCATTTAAGGTACATCATCATGCACAACGGCACTACACTTACACAATTCATCATTGAAGAACAGCGCCACATCGGCGCGAGCGGCGATTTCAGCTCGCTCCTCAATGATATCGTCACGGCCTGCAAGGTCATCTCCAACGCGGTGCACAAGGGTGCGCTGATCGGCATTCAGGGCAGTGCGGGCAGCGAAAACGTGCAGGGTGAAACACAGAAGAAACTGGACGTCATCACCAACGAAATCTTCATCAAGTCCAACGAATGGGCGGGCCACCTCGCCGCGATGGGCTCGGAGGAGATGGACGATATCTATCAGATCCCGCGCCAGTACCCGAAGGGCAAGTATCTGCTGGTGTTCGATCCGCTCGATGGTTCGTCCAACATTGACGTGAACATTTCGGTGGGCACCATCTTCTCGATTCTGCGCTCGCCTAAGGGGATGTCGCAGGAATCTGTGACCGCCCGCGACTTCCTTCAGGCCGGCGCGAAGCAGGTGTGCGCGGGTTACGCGCTCTACGGTCCTTCCACCATGATCGTGCTCACCAGCGGCCATGGCGTGAACGGCTTCACGCTCGACCAGAACATCGGCGAGTTCATCCTCACGCACCCCGGCATGAAAATCCCCGAAGACAGCCACGAGTTCGCCATCAACGCTTCCAATGAGCGTTTCTGGGAAGCGCCGGTGCAGCGTTACGTGGACGAGTGCCTGGCTGGTGTGGAAGGTCCGCGCAAGAAAAATTTCAACATGCGCTGGATCGCCTCGATGGTCGCCGAGGTGCATCGTATTTTGATTCGCGGCGGCGTGTTCATGTACCCGAAGGACACTAAAGACCCCGCCAAGGCGGGCAAGCTGCGCCTCATGTACGAGGCCAATCCGATGTCATTCATCGTGGAGCAGGCGGGCGGGGTGAGCACCACCGGGCGCGAGCGCATCACGGAGATACAGCCGGAGGATCTGCATCAGCGCGTGCCGGTGATTTTGGGTTCCAAGAACGAGGTCAACCGGATTATTTCGTATCACGAGGGCGAGCAGCGGGTTTAGGAGCTGCGAGCGCCCGCACAAGGATGTGCGGGCTGGGGTTTATTTAATACGTTAAGTCGCGCCAGGGATGGCGGAGATGATCTTAACACCGTTCGTAGGAATGAGGCGTAAGGTGTGAGGTATTGCGCCTCACCCCTAATCCTTCACTCCTCACTTCTTAACAGAGTGTATCAATAACCCTTGCTGCCGTGTACGTCCGGGAGGGTCTTGCCGCCCATCGCCGTCCACATCATGCGGGCAATCGCCTCGGGCGCAATGGTGGTATGCCGGTTATTGGAGGCGGCGAGTTTTTCCCGGAGTTCCCTGCGTGCCTCGGCATTGCCGGTGAGGTCGAAGATAATGTCCACCTCACCGCCCAGGGCGATGAGCTGATCAAGGGTCAAAAGCCGGATGCCGGCCTCTTTGGCCAAGAGTTTCCCCGGGGTCTCGTTGCGCTCAACGGCGTAGGCAATTTGAATGCCTTTGTCCTTGAGCGCCAGCATTTGTTCCAGAAATGCAGACCCTACTCTGCCCAGTCCGACCACCGCAATCTTTTGTATCTCCATAAACGACCCCTTTAGGTATTCTGAGAGCATCCAAGATAGACCGCGGTGCTCACGGGGTCAAGTTTTCGATGCTTCCAACTCGGCCCAGCGTGCATAGTCCGCTTGGAGAATCTTGATGATTTCTTCGCTGCGCTGGGTGGCGGCCAGGAAACCTTCTTTATCACGGCGGTAAAACTCGGCCTCTGCCAGCGCGGCCACCAGGCGCTGTTGTTCCGCCTCCAGGGCTTCAATGCGAACGGGGAGGGTCTCCAGTTCACGTTGTTCTTTGTAACCCAGCTTACGAACGGCCTTGGGCTGAGCTTTTTCCGCCGGCTTGGCTGGGGTTTTAGACGGGGGTCGCTCCCGGGCAGTCTGCCGCAGCCAGTCTTCATAACCGCCGACGTATTCGCCGATCTTCCCTTCCCCTTCAAATACGATGACGCTGGTGACCACGTTGTCGAGGAAGGCGCGGTCGTGACTGACCAGCAGCAGGGTTCCATTATAGGCACCCAGCAGTTCTTCCAGTAATTCCAGGGTCTCGATGTCGAGATCGTTGGTCGGCTCGTCCATCACCAGCAGGTTGGCGGGCTGGGTGAACAGCTTCGCCAGCAGCAGGCGATTGCGTTCGCCACCGGAAAGCGATTTGACCGGGGAACGGCTGCGGGCCGGAGGGAACAGAAAATCCTGGAGGTAGCTGATGACGTGTTTCGTCGCGCCATTGACGGTGACGGTGTCCATCCCCAGCGCCAGGTTGTCTATGACGGATCGTTCCGGGTCGAGCTGGGCGCGTAACTGGTCGAAGTAGGCGATTTGCAGATTGGTCCCCTGCCGCACGGTCCCGCTGTCCGGCGCCAGCTCGCCGAGCAGCAGCTTGAGCAACGTGGTCTTGCCGGCGCCGTTCGGGCCGATCAGCCCCACCCGGTCGCCGCGCATGATGCGCGTGGAGAAATTTTTGACCACCGGCTTGCCGTCATAGGATTTACAAACCTCTTCCGCCTCGATCACCAGTTTGCCGGAGAGCCCGCCGCTGTCCAGCGCAAGTTGTGCCTTGCCCGGCACGCTGCGGCGTTTGGCGCGTTCCTCGCGCAGGGCATAGAGCCCGCGCACGCGGCCTTCATTACGGGTGCGGCGGGCCTGGATGCCCTTGCGAATCCAGACTTCTTCCTGTGCGAGTTTTTTGTCGAACTTGGCGGCGTGATCGGCCTCGACGGCCAGCATCTCCTGTTTCTTTTGCAGATAATGCTGGTAGTCGCCCGGCCACGAGGTCAGTTGTCCGCGGTCCAGTTCCACGATACGGGTGGCGAGGTGCTGCAGCAGACTGCGGTCGTGGGTGATGAACAGCAGACCGCCGCGGAAATTCAGCAGCAACTCTTCCAGCCAGGTGATCGCCGCAATATCCAGATGATTGGTTGGCTCATCCAGCAACAGCAAATCGGGCTCCGCGACCAGCGCCTGAGCCAGCGACACACGTCGCTTCCAGCCGCCGGAGAGTTCGCCCAGGAGTTGGTCGGCGGGCAATTCCAGGCGGCTGAGGGTGGTTTCGATGCGCTGGTGAAACCGCCAGCCGTCGCGGGTTTCGAGCTGATGCTGCAAATCATGCAGACGTTGCAACACCGGCTCCGAGTGGTCATGCTCCAGCAGGGCCAGGGTGTGGTGATAACCGGAGAGCACCGTGGCGAGATCGCCCAAGCCCTCTGCCACGGTGTCGAAGACCGTGCGGTCTTCCGCCAGGACCACGTCCTGGGCAAGCCTGCCGATGCGCAGCCCGGGTTGCCGCCAGACGATGCCGTCATCGGGCAGGATTGCGCCGGCAATGATCTGCATGAGGGTGGATTTGCCCGTGCCGTTGCGCCCGATCAGGCAGACGCGCTCGCCGGGCTCGATGACGAGGTCGGCCCGGTCGAGCAGGGCGTGATGACCAAAGGCGATGGACGCCTTGTTGAGACTGACGAGTGGCATGATGTACGTTACCAGTGGGCTTTAGGGTACCTGGGCGGACGGCATGCGCGCGAGGATGATGCTACTCTTGCGTTGCAGCCCGCGAGCAGCGCGGTGGCCGTCATAATAGCGCGGATTCGTCACCATCGCTGCTAATTGTGCTGCTTGTGGGGCAGAAATATTTGCCGCGCTCACCCCATAATAGTGACGCGCGGCGGCTTCCGCCCCGAACACGCCGTTACCCCACTCGATGACATTGAGATAGATCTCGAAGATACGGCGCTTGCTGAGAATATTCTCCAACATCAGGGTGATAACCGCCTCTTGAGCCTTGCGCCAGGGCGTGCGTTCCCTGGATAGAAATAAATTTTTCGCTAACTGCTGACTGATCGTGGAGCCGCCCGCGACGATGCGGCCTTTTTTAAGATTTTTCTCGTAAGCGACCTGTATCCCTTCCCAGTCGAAACCTTCGTGTTCAAGAAATTTGGCGTCCTCCGCCGCGATCAGGGCGCGCTTGAGATGTGACGAGATGCCGGAGTAGGGCGCCCATATTTGCGATAAGCGAGCTTGAGGGTCTTGAGTTTGCATCTCATTTAATCGAGATTCCATAAAGGCGGTGGTCGTGGGGTTGTGGTCTATCCAATACCCGATGTGCAGCGCCAGCCATGCCTGATAGAGCAGAATCAACAGGGTCGCCAGTACGAGTCCGCGGAGTACCAGCTTGCGCAGGGTTTTTACCATTGGGCCATAGTAATCTTAAGGACTAACGCTTGGATGAGGAAGCCGTTACCAGAGTGACGCCAATCAAAATGATCGTCATGCCGAGTATCTGAGTGCTGGTCAAGGTTTCGCCCAGTAGCCACCAGCCTAACGCTACCGCCACGGCGGGATTGACGTAGGCGTAGGTCCCGAGTTGTGAGGGGGTGACGGTGTGCAACAGCCAGGTAAAGGCGACAAAACCCAGCGTGCCGAATACAATCAAATAACTCAACGCGCCGACGCCTTTGAGAGACCACTGCCAGTGAGTAACTTCTCCCGTAGCGAGGCCGATGACGGTCAATACCATTCCGCCAGCCAGCATCTGCAACGCGGCGGACATCATCGGCGGAGTTCCGCTGGGGTGGCGTTTGCCGTAGATCGAGCCGCTCGACCACAGAAATGCGGCGAGCAGGATGCCGAACTGTCCACCCAGATGGTCAAACGAAAACTTTTCGCTATCGGGAAACATTAACAGTGCCACACCCGCGAAGCCTGCTACGAGTCCGAGCAGTGTAACGCGTGTCAGCGGCTGACCTTGTGGCCCCAGCGTGCCCAAACCGCCGAGCCACAGTGCGGTGGTCGCCACAATCAGCGCCGCCTGATTGGAGGGCACCCACTGTTCACCCCATACCACTAACCCGTTACCGCCGGCCAGTAGCAATATCCCCATGATGACGGTGACCTTCCAGGCGGCAAATGATCGCGGCAGGGCCTCGCCACGCAAGTGGGCATAAAGCCCCAGGGCGAGTCCCGAGATGACAAAACGCACACCGGCGAACAGCGCGGGCGGCAGGTCATGGACGCCGACGCGGATGGCGAGATACGTCGAGCCCCACACCAGATAAAGTGTGAGGAAGGCGATGACGATTTTGAATCGCAGATTTACGGGAGCCACGGAGGAGGGGTGAGCTACTTCGCCCGTTTCTTCTTTTTCGGCTGTTCCGGAGGTTTCAGATAATCAATCTCCCAAGGACCCATGCCGGTGAACTGCACTACCGTTTCTTCACCAAAATAGACGTAATGGTGGAGCCTGGCTGGGTTTACATAGTAACTGCCCGTCGCGTATTGTTTGGCTAGCTTGAGATCAAGCTTGTCTCCGAATCCGACATACGCGGCGCCCGAGAGCACCGTGACCCGTTCGTCTTGCGGATGTGAGTGCGGCATGAGCGTGGTTTGCGCGGGCAGTTTTACACGCATAGTGAACAGACCCGCGCGAGTGGGATTCCCCTCCAGAACCTGTATCTTCGTACCCGCCGGCATCGAGCGCGGGGCGTCCACCCACGTGAAGTCGGCCGGCGTGAACTGGATGGCGCGTTTGGCTAGAGTTGTTTGAGAAGGGGCGGCCTGCTTATCTTCGGCGTGCAGAGGCGTGCTCAGCAAGATGAACAGGAGGATTGAGTTGTGAGAAAAAGTGTATCGCATGGAGTGGTCTCTCACACAGACTGCCGATGACCGCTGGGCTTCCAGGATGGGGCGATGACGTTGGGCATGGTGGAGCGTCCTAACAGGCGCGCCGGGGCGAGGGTGAATTCGCCGTAGCGTTGATTGATCTGATCCATAGTTTGATTGAGGACATCATGGCGCTCGTCATGTACTTCAAACAGCCCTAGCTGATTATTCATAGGCTGCGGATCGAGTGCGGTAACCTGCACCTGCGATACCGGTTCGCCGCGCCAAATGTGCTGTATGACATTGTCACATAATTGATAAATCGCTTTACTGTCATTGCCGGGCTGCGCCAGAGTCAGTGTGCCGCCGATCCATCCATTATAACCGCGCAGACCGATGAAGAAACGTTGCGCATCAAGGTCATGCCGGCGCAGGCGCGCGCCAACCTTTTCACTCATGTGCAGGAAATAGGTCAGCAGAGTCTCTTTATCGCGCGTGCCGGGCGGGACGACCTTGCCGTGGCCGAGCGATTTGGGCGCGGCGATATCAACCCGCACGTCATCAGGATCTTCGCCCCGGCACATCAGCCAGATGTGGCGGCCCATATTGCCGAAACGGCGCGCCAGCACGCTTACCGGCAGACGCGCGACATCGCCGCAGGTGATCGCGCCGTGCGCGGCGAGATAGCCGCCGATACCCTCCGCGACGCCGGAGAGCCTGGTGACGGGTTCGTGCTCCAGTCGTTCACGCGCTTCCCACGGCGGGATCACGGTCAAGCCATTGGGTTTCATGAGATTGGCGGCGAATTTGGCCGTGCTCTTGTCGCCGCTCACGCCCACCGAGCAGGGGAGGCCGCTGACCTCGCGTACCTTGGCTATTGCCATGCGGGCCATGTGTTCCGGTGTGCCGTATAATTTTTGGCAACGCGTCACGTCGAGAAAGGCCTCGTCCACGGAGTAGACCTCGATATCGGGGCTGATGTCATAGAGCACCTCCATGATGGCGGTGGAGATTGCCGCATAGACTTTAGGCCGGGCAGGGCGCTGGATAAGTTGCGGGCAGAGTTGACGTGCCTCCTTGAGCCGCATGCCGGTATGTACGTCATAGGCACGCGCCTCGTAGGAACAGGTGATGATCGTGGTGCCGACTTCACCGTTGGTCACCGCCACCGGCCTGCCGCGCAACTCAGGAGAGTCGCGCTGCTCCACCGACGCAAAAAAGGCATTCATGTCGAGATGAATGATGGCGCGTGGCCAAGAGGGGGCAGCGGACATAGGCTTGATGTACATGAGAGAAAGTGGCGGAGAGGGTGGGATTCGAACCCACGTGGCGGGATTAACCGCCCAACCGATTTCGAGTCGGTGCCGTTATGACCACTTCGAGTACCTCTCCGTATGACATAGGATACCGTCTCTTTACGGAGACAACAACACCGGGGACCTCTGATTATGCCAGAGGTCCCCGGCGCATGGATGCGCCGTCATTTTTCAAGTACAAAAGTGCTTGAAAAATGAAGAAAAG
>DATMXC010000238.1:0-4822 GCA_035561915.1 Gammaproteobacteria bacterium | reverse complement strand
CACCTGTTGAACGACGTCGAGGTGTTGTGTCTCGCCGCCGATCTGCCCGAGTACATTGAAGTAGATATGAGTGAGGTCAAATTGAACGAAACCGTCCATTTGTCCGACCTCAAACTACCCAAGAGCGTGGAACTGGTCGCGCTGACTCATGCTCATGACCAGCCGGTGGCAAGCATACACCTGCCGCGTGCTGTGGTTGAAGAGGTCAAGCCTGTTGAAGAAGCCGCACCGGTGGAAGGCGCGGCGCCGACGACCGGCGAGGCCAAGGCCGAGGCGAAGACCGAAGCCAAGCCCGAGGGTAAGGGCGGCAAAGGTTAGCCCCCAGCCACCGCGCGGATGGCTATTGATCTCATCGTGGGCCTGGGTAATCCAGGCCCCGACTATGAGC
This sequence comes from Gammaproteobacteria bacterium, assembly GCA_035561915.1. Lineage (GTDB taxonomy): Bacteria > Pseudomonadota > Gammaproteobacteria > SURF-13 > SURF-13 > JACPZD01. Next base: position 4,434 of record DATMXC010000238.1, on the reverse strand, counting down.
TCACGCGCCACAATGCCGGCTTCTGGTTTGTGGACGAACTTGCGCGCCAGGCCAAGCTGAGCTTCAGGTTCGAGACCAAATTTCAGGGCGCGGTCGCCAAGTACCCTGCGCCGGGGCGCGACTGCTGGCTGCTCAAGCCGCACACCTTCATGAACAAGAGCGGTCAGCCGATCGCCGGCCTCGCCGGGTTTTATAAAATCCCTGTCGAAAATATCCTGGTGGTGCACGACGACCTCGATCTGTCGCCCGGCACGGTGCGCCTCAAACAGGGTGGTGGGCATGGCGGGCACAACGGCCTGCGCGACATCATTGCGCACCTCGGCGATAATTTTTTGCGGCTGCGCATCGGCATCGGTCACCCCGGCAAGGGCAACGACGTAGTGGGCTATGTGTTGCAGCGCGCACCTGCGGCGGAACAGCAGGCGATAGATGCCGCGATGCTTGAAACTTATGCCGCCCTGCCGCTGATTCTGACCGGTGAGATCGAAAAGGCGATGCAACAATTACATACCCATGCCTAACAAACAACCCGCAGTGTCAGGATAGATAAATCATGGGATTCAAATGCGGCATCGTCGGCCTACCCAACGTGGGCAAGTCCACCTTATTCAACGCGCTCACCAAGGCGGGTATTGCGGCGGAAAACTATCCGTTCTGCACCATTGAGCCCAACGTGGGCATCGTGCCCATGCCTGACCCGCGGCTCGACGCCTTGGCCGTTATCGCCAAGCCGCAAAAGATTCTTCCGACCACCATGGAATTCGTGGACATCGCCGGCCTGGTCGCCGGCGCGGCGAAGGGCGAAGGGTTGGGTAATAAATTTCTTGCCCACATCCGCGAGACCGACGCCATCGCCCAGGTGGTGCGCTGTTTTGAAGACCCCAACGTGATACATGTCGCGGGAAAAATTTCACCACTCTCAGATATCGAAGTCATCAACACCGAGCTGGCGCTGGCCGATCTTGAAAGTGTAGATAAAGCCTTGCAGCGCGCCACCAAGGCGAGCAAGACCGGCGACAAGGCGCTGCTCGCGCAGAAGGCACTGCTGGAACGTGTCCACGCACATCTGAACGAAGCCAAACCGGTGCGCTCTATGGCCCTTACTGCGGAGGAACGTATAGCGCTGCGCGAGCTGCATCTGCTGACCATCAAACCCACGCTCTACATCGCTAATGTCGCCGAAGATGGATTTCATGACAACTCTTACCTCGACCAGGTGCGCACTCACGCCACCGCCGAGGGGGCGGCCGTCGTGCCGGTGTGCGCCGCGATTGAGTCAGAGATCGCCGAGTTGCCCGATGCGGACAAGGCAGAGTTTCTGAACGAGTTGGGCTTGGAAGAGCCCGGCCTAAACCGCGTGATCCGCGCCGGTTATGCCTTGCTCGGGCTGCAAACCTATTTTACGGTAGGTCCCAAAGAAGTACGGGCCTGGACGGTCCAAGTCGGCGCCACCGCCCCGCAAGCCGCTGGTGTGATCCACACCGATTTCGAACACGGTTTCATCCGCGCCGAGGTGATCGCCTTCGAGGACTACATCAAGTACCGAGGCGAGCCCGGCGCAAAAGAAGCGGGCAAGTGGCGCTTGGAGGGTAAGGACTACGTCGTGAAGGATGGTGACGTGATGCACTTCAGGTTTAATGTTTAAATACAGATACAAGATACAAGACAAGAGGAAAGACAAATTCAGGTAAAGTCTGTAAAATTGTGCTCCCTTATATCTTTTCCCTTGTGCCTTTTCCCTGTTTGTAAGGCTATGTAGCTCAGCTGGTTAGAGCGCGGCACTCATAATGCTGAGGTCGGTGGTTCGAGTCCACCCATAGCCACCATCTAAACATCCAAAGTAATCCAATAAAGTCCATAAGCTGCTGTAAATATTACTTTTTATCATTGCTTAGCGTCCGATAAAGACTAACTACGTCTTTGGACGGGGGGTGACTATGCGGTTCTTTTGAAAAACATTCAACGCCGGCTTTCGACCCGTTGCGGTCATTCGCGTTTCCCGAAAGCGGACGATCAATGTTGGCGATCAACAGCGGAGTACAAGTAAGTGAAGCGCAGCGTGCAAGCTCATTATCTACAGCGATCACCACTGCTTTAGCAGATCCTCAAACTGTTCAATCGGTACTGGCCTGCCAAACAGATACCCTTGGTAGTGAGTGCAGCCTCTGTCCAGAAGGAGTTGTCGTTGCTCCTCCGTCTCTACCCCTTCGGCAATGATGTCCAGCTCAAAGCTTTGTGCCATGGCAATGATGGTGCGCACAATCGCTTTATCGCTGCTATCGACGGCAATATCGCGCACGAACGACCGGTCAATCTTGATCTGATCAAGGGGCAGCTGTTTGAGATATTGCAAGGATGAATAGCCGGTGCCGAAGTCGTCCAATGAGAACTGGACACCGATTTCGTTCAATGCGTGCATGGTTACAATGGTGTCTTCGATGTTCTCCAGCAACAGGCTTTCGGTCAGTTCCAGCTTGAGCAGCATCGGGTTGATGGCATTGCGTTGCATGGCAGTTTGCACTTGATCCACGAAATCAGCTTGGCGGAATTCCTTGGGACTCACGTTGACCGCCAGAACGAGGTCGCGGGTGAGCGCCTCTTGCTGCCATGCCTTGATCTGGGCGCAAGCCGTCTCCAGAACCCATCGCCCGATGGGCAGTATCAGCCCGGTTTCTTCCGCCAGCGGAATGAATTGTGCGGGAGACATTAAACCGCGCTCGGGGTGTATCCAGCGGATCAATGCCTCTGCTCCCAATGGATGGCGCAAACTATCCACCTGTATTTGGTAATACAAACGGAATTGCTGTTTTTCAAGTGCTTTGCGTAATTCGCCTTCGAGGGCAACACGGGCGGTGACGGCATCCTGCATCTGCTGGTCGAAGAAGCATAGAGTGTTGCGGCCTGCTTTCTTGGCCTGATACATGGCGATGTCGGCCTGTTTCACCAGTTCATCTGTCGCCTGTTGGTTGCCGTTGAACAGGGCGGCACCGATGCTGGAGGTACAGTGGTGTTCGTACATGGCAAGCTGGTAAGGCTGCCTGAGGGTAGCGAGAATTTTCTCGCCGATGGCTTTCGTCTGCGCCGCCGCTTCAAGAGTATGTTCGCTCAGGTCTTCCAGCATCACCAGGAACTCGTCACCGCCCAGACGCGCCACGGTGTCGCCGTCGCGCATGCAGGACTCAAGGCGTTGCGCAACCTGCTGCAAGAGCAGATCACCGATTTGATGGCCGAGGGTGTCGTTGAGGATCTTGAAATCATCCAGGTCAATGAGCAGCAGCGCACCTTCTCGACCGCTACGCGCACTGGAAGCGAATGCTTGCTGGAGCCGATCCATGAGAAGCCGCCGGTTGGCCAGGCGGGTGAGGGCGTCATAGAACGCCAGATACTGAATTTTTTCCTCTGCTGCCTTGCGTTCCGTAATATCGATGTGTGATCCGACGTAATGGGTGACGACCCCATCAACTCCTTTGACGGCGGAGATGGTGAGCCATTTTGGATATACCTCACCATTTTTGCGTCGATCCCAGATTTCGCCCTGCCATGTTCCGGTGCGATGAATAGTCTCCCACATTGCAGCATAAAAAGCCGCATCGTGGCGCCCCGACTTGAGCAGGCGTGGTGTTTGGCCCACGGCTTCCTCGGCCCTGTAGCCGGTGCACTCTGTAAATGCACGGTTAACTCGTAGGATCACAGCGTTGGCGTCGGTGATCATCATGCTTTCGTACGAATCGAAGGCGGTGGCGGCGACACGCAATGCTTCCTCGGCCTGCTTATGCTCGGTGAGGTCGCGCACAAAGGCATTGAAAAAATACTTCCCCTGCCGCAGCACGGCGACAATGTTGAGCTCGACGGGAATTTCCGAGCCGTCGGCGCGCATTCCGGTTATTTCAATGCGCTTGCCCATGATCGTGCTGCTTCCCGTTTTCACAAAGTGCTGCATGCCCTGCTTATGCGCTTTACGGTAGGCCGGCGGCACGATGAGTTCGGAAAGATCCCTGCCCAGAGCATGACCAGCCGCATAACCAAACATGCGCTCTGCCTCACGGTTCCAGCTGATCACCATACCCTCCTGATTTATGGCGATCACCGCATCCATTGCCATATCAAGAATCAGATGTGTGCGCGCTTCGCTTTCCCGCAGTTCTTCCTCGGCACGTTTGCGCTCGGTGATGTCGCGTGTAGTGCTGACAATATGGGAGATACCTTGAATTGTGGTTATTCCGGCAGACAAAACACCCGTATGTTGGCTGCCATCTTTTTTCCGGAACTGTGCCTCAAGATTTTTGCAGAATCCTGTGGTTTGAAGTTCATGGATAAATTTTTGGCGGTCATCCGGATTTACCCAGAGATTGAGACCGAGAGTTGTATTCCCAATCGACTCTTCTTTTGTGTACCCGCTAAGATTGGTAAATGCATTATTGACATCGGTAATAT
>DATMXC010000237.1:0-10960 GCA_035561915.1 Gammaproteobacteria bacterium | reverse complement strand
TTTCAGGATGCTGATGCGCTACGACGGGCCGCGCTTTCGTGTTCACCAACTGCTGTTGTCGGCACCGCTGATTTCGCGGCTGGTGCGCGGACTCAATGCGGCGCGTTTCGCGCGCACCTTCAGCATTCTCACCGCGAGCAGCGTGCCGGTGCTCGAGGGTTTACGCATCTCCGCGCAGGTGATGTCCAATCTGCCGATGCGCAAAGCCGTGGAGGAGGCCTCCGCCAGGGTGCGCGAGGGCGCAAGCCTGCACGCGGCGCTGGAGCGTAGCCATTACTTTCCGCCGATGACCATACATCTGATCGCCAGCGGCGAGACCAGCGGCAATCTCGACGCGATGCTGGAGCGAGCGGCGCTGAGTCAGGAGCGCGAGATGGAAACCCTGATGGCCGCGCTGGTGGGCCTGTTTGAGCCGGCGCTGATCCTCGCAATGGGCGGCGTCGTGTTGCTGATTGTTATTGCTATCCTGTTGCCCATATTTGATTTAAACCAAATGGTGAAATGAACATGAAGACATACGCTAAACAAAGTCATAGCGGTTTTACCCTGATTGAGGTCATGGTAGTGGTGGTGATACTCGGCATCCTGGCGGCGATTGTGGTGCCCAGAGTGCTGGACCGGCCTGACGTCGCACGCATCACCAAGGCGAAACAGGATATGCGGACGCTGGAAGGCGCGCTCAATCTCTACAAATTGGATAACTATGTCTATCCCACCACCGAACAGGGCATCGAGGCACTGGTGGCCAAGCCGACTACGCCGCCCGAACCGCGCAACTGGAAACAGGGCGGCTATATTGATCGTATGCCGAAAGATCCGTGGCAGCGGCCTTATCAATATCTCAGTCCCGGTACGCACGGCGCGGTAGACATCTTTACCCTGGGCGCCGACGGCCAGCTCGGAGGCGACGGGCCGAACGCCGACATCGGCAACTGGAATTTGGAGTAGCTATCCGGTTAGCCATCGTGCGAATGAATTCGCACCTACTTGTAGGGCCGAATTCATTCGGCCAAGCTATGCGAATAAATTCTAAAGGCTTTACCCTTCTCGAATTGATTGTGGTGATCTTCATCATCGGCATCACCCTCACCTTTGCCGCGCTTTCGATAAACAACCGCGATCAGGAACAGCGCGCCGAGCAGGAGGCGCAAAGCCTGGCGGCGCGCCTGAGTCTCGCCGGACAGGAATCGGTGCTACAGGCCAAGGAACTGGCATTGGAATTGACCGAGGAAGGTAGCGGCTATCAATTCCTGGTGCTGGAGGCCAAGGGTTGGCAGATATTGGGTTCCGACCAAGATGCGTTGAGGCCGCGCCGTCTGCCCGGCGGTATGCGTCTGGAACTGAAGCTGGAAGGTGAGGAGATCCACTTCACAGAAACCTCCGAGAAGAGCGCGGACGATGTAGATAAAAAACCAGAAGAGGATCTGGAGCGAAAAGGGGACGAAGAAACGACACCACGCATTTATCTATTATCGAGCGGTGAGATCACGCCGTTCACCGCCACCCTGCATACCGAGGGCGTAACGGATTATCAGATCAGCGGCACGGCCAACGGCGCGCTCAAGGTGATAAAGGCTCAGCATGATAAGCACGGCTAATCCAGTGCGCGCCGCGCGTGGCTTCACTCTGCTGGAGGTGATGGTGGCCCTGGCGGTGCTCGCCATCGCCCTGGCGGCGATGATGAAGGGTGTCGGCGCGCAGGTCTCCAACCAGAGTTATCTACGCGACCGCACCCTGGCGCACTGGGTCGCCATGAACAAGGCCGCCGAGTTGCAGATCGCCCGCAAATGGCCCGAGGCGGGTTCCGAAACCGGCAGCGCGCCGATGGGGCCGCACGAGTGGTACTGGAAAGTTACGGTGCAAAACACCCCCGACCCCGACGTGCGCCGCATGGATGTCGCGGTGAGCGCCAGCGAAGGCGGTGAGCCGGTCACCTCTCTCGTGGGTTATCTCCTTAAACCGAATGAGCTACCTTAGACATCATCCTCGCCGCCGGATAAGCGGCTTCACGTTGCTTGAACTGTTGGTGGCCCTGGCCATCTTCGGTGTGGTGGCGGCGATGGCCTATGGAGGCTTGCAGAGTGTGCTCAACACCCGCGCAGCCTCCGACAAGCAGGCGGCGGAGTTGGCGGCGTTGCAGTTGGGTTTTACTCGCATGGAGCGTGACATCGAACAGATTGTGGCGCGCAGCGTGCGCGACAGTCTGGGCGACCGCCAGCCGGCGCTGAGCGGCGAATCGGGCGGCGAGACCTTGTTGGAATTTACCCGCACCGGTTGGCGCAATCCGGCAGGCCTGGCGCGCAGCCACTTGCAGCGCGTTGCCTATCAGCTCAAGGAAGGTCAGTTGCTGCGGCTCAGTTGGAGTGCGCTCGATCAGGGACCGTCGGCCGAGCCGCAAGAGTCCGCGCTGCTGGATAATGTCACCGCGGTTGAGGTGCAGTTTCTGGACAAAAGTCTCGCCGAGCAAGCGCTGTGGCCCAAACCCGATGCGGCGGCGAATAATGAAAAAGACACCTTGCCTCGCGCCATACAAGTGAGCGTGGAAATCAAAGGCTGGGGGCGTATCAACCGGATATTCCGCGTAGTGGGTGAGGGTTGAAGATGCACAACACACTTTTCGCGCCGATGCACTCACGCGGTGTTGCGCTCATCACGGCCCTGCTGGTCGTGGCGCTGGTCACCATCATCGCAGTAGGCATGGCGGCGCGTCAGCAGGTGGATATCCGCCGCGCCGGGAATATCATGGACGGCGATCAGGCCTATCTGTTCACGCTAGGAGTGGAGAGCTGGGCGCAGGGCGTGCTGGCGCAGGATTTCCGTGACGGCCAGACCAAGAACAAGGTGAGCGACACGCTGAACGAGGACTGGGCCACGGCGCTGCCGCCTATCGAGGTCGCGGGCGGCAAGGTGGCCGGCAAGATCGAAGATCTGCAGGGCCGTTTCAATCTCAACAATCTGTGGGTGAATAATGCCGTCAGTCAGCCTGATCTGCTGGTCTTTCAGCGCTTGCTCACCAACCTGCATCTCGATCCGGATCTCGCCCATGCCGCGATAGACTGGATAGACGTGAACGTAGATCAACTACCCAGCGGGGCGGAAGATTTGGACTACCTCGACCGCAAGCCGCCCTATCGCACCGCCAACGCCCCTATGGTCAGCCCCAGCGAGCTCGCACTGGTGAAGGGCTTCACTCCTGAGATAGTAAAGGCCTTGGAACCCTACGTCACGGCGTTGCCGCTGCGCGCGGCCATCGGCACGGGCTCGCCGGTGCCGCTGCCTACCCCCATCAACGTCAATACCGCCCCTGCACCTGTGCTGGCGGCGCTGGTCGCCAATCTGGATACGGCCGGTGCGGCGCGGCTGCTCGATGTGCGCGAGGGCAAGGGATTTGAGACCATTACCCAGTTCACCGATATCGTGGGTGTGGACAAGGTCACCGCGCGCGCCGACATCTCCAGTAATCATTTTTTGGTCACGGCCACTGGCGAGGCCGGGCGCGGACAGGTACAGTTACACACTTTGCTGTATCGGGACCCCACGGGTAAGGTGCAGGTACTGATGCGGGGCATAGGCGACTATTGATGCGTAACCGATTATTTATCCGTATTGATGACGCAAGCGGCGCCGCGGCCGGCGAGTCTATGCTCGCCTTGAGCTGGCTGGCGATGGATGACGCGAGTGAGCCGCAAGGCGCCGTCGCGCATGGGCGCATCCAGGAAGCGCTAGCGCTTGCTCACGGCCGGCAGGTCATTGTTTTGGTGCCCGCCAGCGACGTGCTGCTGGCACGCGCCATCGTCCCCAATGTGGGCCGCCAGCGCCTCGCGCAGGCCATCCCCTATGCCCTGGAAGATCAGCTCGGTAGCGAGGTCGAGGATTTGCATTTTGCACTAGGCCGGCAGACCGGTCAGGCCATTTCCGTTGCAGTGGTGGCGCGCGGCAAGATGGATGCCTGGCTGGGCTACTTGCGCGACGCCGGTTTCCAGCCCGATCTGCTGGTTCCCTCCATCCTTGGGCTGCCTTACGAGGAGGGGACGTGGACGGTGTTGCGCGAGGCTGGAGACGCCCTCTGCCGCAGCGGCGTGCAGGCGGGTTTTGCGGCCGATCACGACAATCTTGAAATCCTGCTCAGCTTGGCCATCACGGAGGCCGGCGACGCCGTCCCCGCGCGGCTGCGCATCCTGGACACCCCGGGCGCGCCTGCGCTGCATGCCGAAACTTGGTCTCAGACCTTGGGTGTGTCGGTGAGACGTGAGGCGTCAGCCGAAGATGCCGTGACGCTGCTCGCGCGCAATTTTAACGAAGATCTCGTCATCAATCTCTTGCAAGGCGACTATAGCCGGCGCGAGCAACTCGAAAAGTTGTGGCGTCCGTGGAAACCCGCCGCTGCGCTGCTGGCATTATGGTTGGTCGTGTATGTTGGGATGACCGTGAGCGAGGTGGTGAGCTTAAGCCGTCAGTCGCCGAAACTGCAAAAGCAGATCGAGCAGACGTATCTTCAGGCCTTTCCCGATGCCAGCAAGGTGGTTAACCCCAAGGTGCAGATGCAGCGGCGTCTGGACGCGCTGCGCGGCAACAAGGGAGAGGGCGGGGGGTTGCTGGAATTGCTGGCGCAGGCCGGCGGTCCGCTTAAAGACACCCCCGATCTGGAACTGCGCACCATCACATTCAAGGAGGGTCAGTTGAATCTCGACCTCAGGGTTCAGGATCTTCAGGTGCTGGATCAACTCAAGCAGCGGCTCGCGGCGCAATCGAAGATGGAAGTGGAAATTCAATCGGCCAGCTCCCGCGATAACAAGGTGGAGAGCCGCCTGCAATTGCGGGTCAAGAAAAGTTAGCACTATGGATAAACTCAAGACCTGGTATCGGCAATTACAGACGCGCGAGCAGCGCATGCTGGCTGCAGGCGCCGCCGCGCTGGTGCTATTGTTATTCTACGCCTTGGTATGGAGTCCGTTAACGACGCGCCAGCAGACCCTGCGCGAGACGGTCAAGGAGCAGCAAGCCACGGCACAGTGGATGCAGCAGGCGGCGCGCGAGGCCGCTCAGTTGCGTGCAGGCAGGCCTAATGTGGGCAAAATCGCCGCAGGCCAGTCGCTGCTCGCGCTGGTGGACCAGTCCGCTAAAAACAGTCAACTCGGGCCAGCCATGAAGCGCGTGGAGCCAGAGGGTCAGACCGGCGTGCGGGTGTGGTTCGAGCAAGCCAATTTCGACGACCTGGTGTTGTGGCTGGAAGCGCTGCAGCGTGACTACGGGGTGCACATCTCCACCCTGGTGGTGGAGCGCCAAGAAACCGTGGGCCAAGTCAACGCCCGGGTCGGCCTGGAAGAAGAGGGTACATGAAGCCGGCGATCCGCTACGCTGTCGCGGTCATTGTGGGCTACTTGTTTTTTTTGGTAGCCAGCTTCCCCGCCAGCCACGCCTACGGTTTTTTCAAAAACGGTTTAGGCTCTTTGCATCTTTATGGTATCGAGGGCAGTCTCTGGTCGGGACAGGCGGCGCAAGCCGATTTTCGCCAGCGTAATCTCGGACCGCTGAAATGGGAGCTGCTGGCGCGCAAGCTGCTGTTGGGGCGGTTGGAACTCGTGCTGCACACCCAGAGTGACACGAGTAGGATCAATCTGGCGATTTCGCGCGCGTTCACCGGTACGGTACGGATACGCCAGCTTGACGGCGCCGTGCCGCTGGCCGAACTGCCCGGCCTGGCCAGCTTCGGGCCGGTCAAGACGCAAGGGTTGCTGAATATGGATTTGCGGGATGTCACCGTAAAAAACGGCTTCATCACCGGCGGCGCCGGCCGTCTGATCTGGCGCGGGGCGGGCGTCGCGGCGCCGCAGCCGGTCGCGCTTGGCGACTTTGAAATGAACTTCAGCAGCGACGCGAGCGGCGTGAAGGGCGTGTTGCGCGACAGCGGTGGCCCTCTGCAAGCGCAGGGCACACTGTTGCTGAAGCCCGACGGTGCTTATCAATTCGCCGGCACCCTGGTGGCGCGCGATCCGCAATTCGCCGAGGGTCTCAAATTCCTGGGCACGCCCGGCCCCAACGGCGTCACCAATGTCACCTGGTCGGGAAATTACGCGGGCGGCGCCAAGCCTCCTTAGCCCATGTCATCCGAAAAGCGGTAATGAAAAGGCACGGTTCTTGCTAAAGTCTTGAGAGCAATTTCAAAGCGGGAGTAAAGGTATGAACCTTAAGATGCTTAAGTGCGTGCTTGCGATCATCGTGAGTTGCCTTGTACTGTTCCCGGCGGCGACTTCGGCCGACGGTTTCGGTGCTAGCCCCCGGCTTACGCCCAAGCTCGGCACCACCGACAGGCTGATCGTCAAGTTCCGCAGTCCGGCGGCGAACGGTAAGCAGAGCGCTCAAGCGGTACCGCTGTCCAGCGACAAACTAAAGGTGATGAGCCGCAAGGCCGGGGTTCAGCTCACCCATTTACGCGCTATGTCCGGCGGGGCGCATGTGCTGAAATTGCCACGGGCGATGAGCGAGACGGAGACGCAAGCCATCGTGCGTCGCTTGCGGGCCATGCCGGAGGTCGAATACGTCGAACCCGACCGCATCCAGCATCACATGCGCATCCCCAATGACTCGCAGTACGTCAATCAATGGCACTACAAGGCGAACAGTGACGAGGTCGGCGCGGTCAATCTGCCTGCGGCGTGGGATGTGACCACCGGCTCCGCCACTATCGTGGTGGCGGTGATGGATACCGGGATCTTGCCGCATGAAGACCTGGCAGGGCGCACGCTGCCAGGTTATGACTTTGTCTCCGAAGACGCGCCGGGGATCTTTTTCAGCGCCAATGACGGGAGTGCCCGCGACAGCGATCCGACCGATCCGGGGGACTGGGTCACGGAGTATGAATACTTCGGCATCACCTCGCTGGGGTTTTTTACAGACTGTTACCCTACTGATAGCTCCTGGCACGGTACCCATGTCGCAGGCACCATCGGCGCTGCGACCAATAATGCGCGCGGCGTAGCGGGCGTCAACTGGATATCGAAGCTATTGCCAGTGCGCGTATTGGGCAAATGCGGCGGCCTCACCTCGGATATCGTTGACGGCATGCGTTGGGCGGCGGGCTTGCCGGTCGCTGGAGTGCCTAATAACCCCAATCCCGCCAGGGTGCTGAACTTGAGCCTCGGCGGTACGGAGCCTTGTGGCATGACGTATCAGAATGCTATCAACGAGATTGTCGCGGCCGGCGCGGTGGTGGTGGTTGCCGCCGGCAATGAGAACGACGATGTGGCAACCTCGAGCCCGGCGAATTGCAACGGCGTCATCGCTGTCGCGGCCACCAATCGTTCTGGTTCCCGAGCTTCGTACAGCAACTTCGGTTCATTGGTAAAAATCGCCGCGCCGGGTGGGGAGAAGACCTATTTCAGCGATCCCAACGGTGTGCTGTCCACGCTCAACAACGGCAAGGTGCTGGCGCAGAGTGATGACTACCAATATTACGACGGCACCAGCATGGCCACGCCCCACATCGCGGGCATTGTGTCGCTTATGCTGTCGGTCAACCCCGGCTTAAGTTCCGCACAGATACTGTCCATCATTCAATCCACCGCACGCGCCTTTCCCGCGGGATCGAGTTGCACCACGGCGCTGTGCGGTGCGGGTATCATCAATGCCGCCGCCGCCGTCACCCAGTCCTTGACCACCCCTGTGGTCATGGCCGGCTGGTGGTGGAATCCCGCCGAGAGCGGCCGCGGCTTCAGCATCGAGGTGCAAGGCAATAATTTATTCATAGCGGGTTATTTATACGCCGACGACGGCCGCGCCACCTGGCTTACCTCAGCCGGTGCGATGAGCAGCCCGACCGTGTACAACGGCGCGTTGCAATCGTTCGGCAACGGACAGACGTTGACCGGTGTTTACCAGCCCGCCTCGCTGACTAACTCCAATGTGGGGGCGGTCAGCCTCCAGTTTAACGATCCCAGCCACGCCATTCTCACCTGGCCCGGCGGGACGATACCCATAGAGCGCTACCTCTACGGTTCAGGCACACCCGCCTTCCAGCCCGAGACCGGCTGGTGGTGGAACGCCGCAGAGAGCGGCCGCGGATTTACCATCGAGATTCAGGGGAATACCCTGTTCATGGCCGGGTACATGTATGATGCGAGCGGCAACCCCATCTGGTATGGCACGAGCGGTACGATGAGTTCCTCCATGCTCTACCAAGGAACCTGGCAGCAATACGCCAACGGACAAACCTTAACCGGTACGTATCATCCGCCCTCGAACCCTGGCAATGTAGGCGCTGTCACACTACAATTCACTAATGCCACCGAGGCTACACTCACCCTGCCCGATGGCAGGGCCATCCCGCTCACCCGCTACAGGTTCTAAAAATCCCTGATCGCGGCAATGCCCAAACCCCCGCAAATCCTCCGCACCCAGACCCTCTCCAAGACCCGCATCTTTCATGTAGAGCAGGTCGCCCTGCGCTTTTCCAACGGCGTCGAGGTTGAGTACGAACGGCTGCGCAGCGCGCCGCGCGGCGCGGTGCTGATCGTGCCCATGCTGGATAACGACACCGTGCTGCTGATTCGGGAATACGCTGCCGGAGTGGAACGTTACGAACTCGCCTTGCCCAAGGGGCGAGTCGAGAAGGACGAGGCGCTGCTCGACGCCGCCAACCGCGAGATCAAGGAAGAGGTCGGTTACGGCGCGCGCACCCTAAGCCACATCACCTCGCTCACCTTGGCACCAGGCTATCAGGGCCACGTCACGCACATCGTGCTTGCCCAAGACCTGTATCCCGATAAACAGCCCGGCGATGAACCGGAAGTGATCGAGGTTGTGCCGTGGAAGCTGAGCGAGCTTAAAGCGCTGTTAGCGCAGGACGAGTGCACCGAGGCACGTAGCATTGCCGCACTGTTTATCGTGCGCGAGATGCTGCTGAAATGAGCAGTCACGACGACCCCAGCCAATTTATGGATGCGGTGATTGGAATCGCCGCAGAGGCCGGGCGCAAGATCATGCAGGTCTACACCACCGACTTCGCCGTGACCCACAAAGACGACCTCACGCCGCTCACCCACGCCGACCTTGCCGCGCACCAGACGATTTGTGAAGGCCTGGGGCGGCTCACGCCCGATCTGCCCATGCTATCGGAAGAATCCGCCCACATCCCGTTTAGCGAGCGTGCCGCGTGGCAGCGATATTGGCTGATAGATCCGCTCGACGGTACCCGCGAATTCGTCAAGCGCAACGGTGAGTTCACGGTGAACATCGCGCTCATTGATGAGCAATGCCCCGTGTTGGGTGTGGTGTATGCACCGGTGACCGGCCTCTGCTACTTTGCGAGCCGTGCCCACGGTGCCTATAAACAAGTTCCGGGTGCTGCACCCCAGGCCATACACACCAGGCGCTATGTAGGCGGGCGCTGTGTGGTAGCTGCCAGCCGCTCGCACAGCGGCGACAGCCTGCGCGGTTTTCTCGCCCGGCTCGGCGACCATAAAATCCTGAGCATCGGCAGCTCGCTCAAATCCTGTCTGGTGGCCGAGGGCCGGGCCGATGTTTACCCGCGTCTCGGCCCGACCTCCGAGTGGGATACCGCCGCCGCGCAGTGCATCGTCGAGGAGGCAGGCGGCCGTGTGACCGATACCGCCATGCGGCCGCTACGCTACAACACCAAACCCGAACTGCTTAATCCCCATTTTTTCGTGTCCGGTGATCCCGAACTGGACTGGTCGCAATACCTTGGAAGTGACGGCGCCTGTTAATTTGTGTCCCGCGCGACAAGGGCGTCAACATTGATATGCACCGCTTGTGGGGTTATAAGTAAAAACGATTTACCACGGAGGCCGCAGAGAACTACGATCAAAATGATTTGCTTCTCCTCCGCGCCCTCTGCGGTGAATTCGCCGCTACCACGGCAACTCCTTGCCGTCGTAGGCGATAAAGCGGCCGGAGTCTTTTAACGCAAACTCCTCCATCACCTTGCGCATCCCGCGCACGCTGACCTCGGTGGTGATCTCGGCGTTCGGGCCGCCCATGTCGGTCTTGACCCAACCCGGATGCAACACCAGCGTGCCGATGCGGCGCGCCTTGAGGTCGCGCGCCAGACTCACCATGACGGCATTCAACGCCGCCTTGCTGGAGCGATACAAATAACTCCCACCGCTCCCGTTATCCGCCATGCTGCCCATCAGGCTGGATATGGCCGCGATCAAGCGTTTGTCACTGTGCGCGACGTGATCCACAAACACCTCGGCCATCTTGGCGGCGGCCATGGTGTTGATGCGAAACGCATGATTCCACGCCTGGTAATTCAGCGTGCCGAAACTCTCGTCACTATTTCCCGCATAAACGCCCGCATTGTTGAGCACGATATCAATAGGCGTGTCGCGCAACGCTTTGCCGAGCGCTTCAATCTGCTTGTGATCCGCCACATCCAGCTCGTGCACGCTGATGTTTTTATATTGTGATGCCAACTGCCTCAGCTCGCGGGCCTTGTCCGGTTCCCTACAGCAGGCATGCACCTGCCAGCTGTCCTTCGCATACTGGCGCACAAACTCCAGGCCTAAGCCACGATTCGTTCCGGTGATTAATAGGGTGGGCATGGCGGTACTCTCCTTCGCGGTGTAGACAAGGAGTTTTACCAGAGGCCGCAGCGGGAGACAAGCGGCAGGTGGTGATATGGTGGCCAGGGACGGAATCGACCGTTTTGCCGGGAGCAAAACGGGACGCGCGAAGCGCGCCCGAAGGGCGGCTGCCAGGAAGGCAGCCGTCAGCTCCGACACGATTTAAAGGCGTGAGATGCCGTCCATCGAATTTTGAATGGAACCGCTTCGTTAACGATGCTGAACAGTTAGATGGTGGCCAGGGACGGAATCGAACCGCCGACACGGGGATTTTCAGTCCCCTGCTCTACCAACTGAGCTACCTGGCCAGATAATAAAAAAATGCGCGCGAGCGCCTCGGCTCGCCCCCTTCGCCCCGGGGAGAAGGGATGGGG
>DATMXC010000236.1:0-4084 GCA_035561915.1 Gammaproteobacteria bacterium | reverse complement strand
TGTGAGCAGGCCGCAATACAAGTTTCGTTACGTAACCTGTCTACTTTCCCCTGGGTGCGCGAACGGGTGGCGCAGGGGGCGCTGCACTTGCACGGCTGGTATTTCGATATAGATCGCGGTGAACTGTTGTGCTATAGCGCCGATACAGACCATTTTGAAGTTTTGGAGCAGCCTTCATAATGGGGTAAACTGAGCATCAATCATGCCCCGCCACTACACGATCACTCTATCCTGTCCAGACCGCCCCGGCATCATTGCCGCGGTAAGTTCATTTATTGCCGCGCACGGCGGCAGCATCGGCGAAAGCGCCAGTCACACCGAAACCCAGTCTCGCCATTTCTTTATGCGCGTGGAGATTCTTGCGCAAACCTTACCCTTCGGTTTAGAAGAGTTACGGGCGCGCTTCGTTAAGCTGGCTGATGAATTCAACATGCAGTGGCAGATCGCCGATTCTGCGGTCAAAAAACGTGTGGTTATCCTGGTGAGCAAGCAGGAGCATTGCCTCTCCGATCTGCTCTATCGTTGGCGCAGCCGGGAATTTGAATTCGATATTCCATGTGTGATTTCCAATCACGATGATACGAGGGGTATCGTCGAATGGCACGAGATTCCTTATATCCATGTCCCGATTGTCCCGGAGAATAAACTTGCCGCGCATCAGGAGATTTTGCGGTTCTGCGAACGACATCAAGCAGATGCGATTGTGCTCGCTCGCTATATGCAGGTATTACCCGATTTCTTCTGTGTAGCCTATCCCAGCCGCGTCATCAATATTCATCACGGCCTGCTGCCGGCGTTTGTCGGCGCGCGGCCCTATCATCAGGCCTTCGAGCGCGGCGTCAAGCAGATCGGCGCTACCTGTCACTACGTGACCCAGGAACTGGATGCAGGACCCATCATCGAGCAGGATATAATCCGCGTGGATCACACGGAGACAGCAGAAGACCTCATCCGTCTAGGCAAGGACGTCGAGAAGACGGTGCTATCGCGTGGCGTGCGCTATCACGTGGAGGATCGCGTGCTGGTGCACGGCAGCCGGACCATGGTATTCAGATAAACAAAAGCCGGGGTTAGGGATAGTCTAGGACATGGAAAAGTCTCAACAGACCCTCTTTCATGACATCAGTTACAGAGAGGTGCTCCAACACTTCGAGTCGAGCGAGGCTGGCCTTTCTTCAGCCGAAGCAGAGGCGAGATTCAAGCGTTACGGTCCCAATCAACTCACCCTGCGCCGCGGCCGCTCACCTCTGCAACGTCTGCTCCAGCAGTTTCACAATCTGCTCATTTATTTGTTGTTGGGCGCCGCCGCGATCACCGCCCTGTTGCAACACTGGGTGGACACCGGCGTTATTCTCGGCGTGGTGGTGATCAATGCGCTGATCGGTTTCATTCAGGAGGGCAAGGCGGAGCAGGCGCTGGCGGCGATACGGCGCCTGTTGTCGCTGAAGAGCCAGGTGTGGCGCGATCAGCGGCAGGTGCTGATTCCCGCCGAACAACTGGTGCCCGGCGACGTGGTGATGTTGCAATCCGGTGACCGGGTGCCGGCGGACGTGCGCCTGTTCCAGGTGAAAAATCTGCGCATCGAGGAGGCCTCGCTCACCGGCGAGTCGCTCCCGGCGGAAAAAGGCATTGAGCCGGTGGCGTTGCACGCGCCTCTGGGTGATCGCACCTGTATGGCCTACGCCGGGACGCTGGTGCGCTACGGCCAGGGCAGCGGCGTGGTGGTGGCGACCGGCGATGGCACCGAGATCGGGCGCATTTCCGAGCTGCTGGCGGAGGTGGAGCGCATTGAGACGCCGTTGTTGCGGCGTATCGCCAAGTTCAGCAAAGGGTTGAGTGTGGCCATTGTGGCGATTGCCGTGATCACCTTCTTCATCGGTGTGCGGGTGCGGGATTACAGCGCCGTGGACATGTTCATGGCCGCTGTCAGCCTGGCGGTCGCCGCCATCCCGGAGGGTCTGCCCGCCATCATGACCATTACGCTCGCCATCGGCGTGCAGCGCATGGCGCGGCGCAACGCGATCATCCGCGTGTTGCCTGCGGTGGAGACGCTGGGCAGCGTGACCTGCATCTGCTCAGACAAGACGGGCACCTTGACGCGTAACGAGATGACGGTGCAGACCGTGGCCACGCGCGCGGCGTTGTTCCAACTCAGCGGCGTGGGCTATGAACCGCACGGTGAGTTTTTGGTCGCGGGCAGGCATGTCAACGTCGCGGACTATCCCGCCGTCGCGGAGCTAATGCGCGCGGGGTTATTGTGCAACGATGCGTCTCTCGACCAGCGCGACGGGCAATGGCGCATCACGGGCGATCCCACGGAGGCGGCGCTGGTGGTGGCGGCGCGCAAGGCCGGTTTTGAAGCGGTGCTGGAATCCGAGCGCTGGCCGCGCACGGATGTGATCCCGTTCGAATCCGAACACCGTTTTATGGCGACCCTCAATCACGATCATGCCGGGCACGGGATGATCTATGTCAAGGGCGCGCCGGAGCGCATATTGGAGATGTGCAGTCAGGAGCGAATCAACGGCGCGCAGCAACCGCTGCACATCGAGTACTGGCATGAAAAATTACGCGCCATGGCCGGGCAGGGTCAGCGCGTGCTGGCGCTGGCCTGCAAACCGGCGCAGGCGGGGCAACGCGAGTTGCGGTTCGGCGATGTCGCCGACGGTCTCACGCTGCTGGGCCTGTGCGGCATGGTGGATCCGCCGCGCGAGGAGGCGGTACGCGCGGTCGCGGACTGTCATACGGCGGGCATCCGCGTGCAGATGATCACCGGCGATCACGCCGCCACCGCGCTCGCCATCGCCGGGCAGATCGGTATCGGCGACGGCGTGAGCGTCCTCACCGGCGCCGGGATTGAAACGATGAGTGAAGCGGCGCTCGCAGAAACCGTGGCCAGGATAGATGTGTACGCGCGCGTCAGTCCGGAACATAAATTGCGTCTGGTGCAGGCCTTGCAGGGCCGTGGTGAGATCGTAGCGATGACCGGTGACGGTGTGAACGACGCGCCGGCCCTGAAGCGCGCCGACGTCGGCGTGGCCATGGGGGTGAGCGGGACCGAGGTCGCCAAGGAGGCGGCGGAGATGGTGCTCGCGGATGACAACTTCGCCTCCATCGTCAATGCAATTAAGGAAGGCCGCACGGTCTATGACAACCTGCGCAAGACCCTGCTCTTTATCATGCCTACCAACGGCGGCGAGGCCGCGACACTGGTTATAGCCATCGCTCTGGGATTGGCGCTGCCCATATTGCCAGTACAGATATTGTGGGTGAATATGATTACCGAGGTAACGCTGTCTCTCGCCTTGGCATTTGAACCCGCCGAGGAGGATGTGATGCGGCGTCCGCCGCGTAACCCGCTCGCACCTATCTTTTCCCGTTATTTCTTGTGGCGTACGATGCTGGTCACCGCCCTCATTACCGCCGGGACGCTGGGCATGTTTCTGTGGGAACAGGCGCAGGGCGCCAGTCTGGAAGCGGCGCGCACCGCGGCGGTTACCACGCTGGTCATGTTCGAGGCGGTGTATTTACTGAACAGCCGCCGCCTGCTTGAGGCCGCCTGGCCGCAGCGGGCGTTTTCCGGAAATCCGTATATCGCGTTGACGATATTTATGGTGGTGTTATTGCAACTGCTCTATGTCTACGCGCCGTTCATGCAGACCCTGTTTCACTCCGCGCCCTTGGGAATCGAGGTCTGGTTGCGCATTATGCTGATTGCGCTTTCGGTCTACGTGATTGTGGAGTTCGAGAAAGGGGTTGTTCGAGCTCTCAAGTGGCAAGCGGTGTAGCTCCGCTGCTTCCGCGCCCTAGGTTCCACACAGGGATCAATCGGGCTTCCATCCCATAAGCCATAGCATGACAAAAAATCCCAGCACATAGGCCACCGGGACATGCCAGCCCTCCTTGATCCAGCGCAGGGTATTTTTCGCCTCTGGGAAGATGTTGCTGATCGCGACACCTGCCGAAGAGCCGAACCAGATCATGGAGCCACCGTAGCCCACGGCGAAGGCCAGCAGTCCCCAGTCATACCCGCCCTGCTGCAAGGCCAGCGCGGTGAGCGGGATGTTGTCGAACACCGCGCTGA
>DATMXC010000235.1:0-2344 GCA_035561915.1 Gammaproteobacteria bacterium | reverse complement strand
TGCTCAGAACCCAGCTTCACGAAACGGCCCAGCGTCTCGCCGCGCGCGGGTTCACACTGGATGTCGAGCGTCTGGCCGAGATCGAAACGGAACGTAAGAAGATTCAGGTTCAAACCGAACAACTACAGGCCGAACGTAACGCCCAATCCAAGGCCATCGGCAAGGCTAAGGGCTCCGGTCAAGACATCGCACCGCTGATGGCCGAGGTCGCGCACTTGGGCGATCAGCTCAAAGCCGCAGAGGAGCAACTAGGCGCTGTTCAGGAACGGCTCAACGAAATCACGCTGGGTATCCCCAACCTGCCGCATGAAAGCGTACCCGTAGGCAAGAGTGAACACGACAACGTCGAGATGCGACGTTGGGGTGAACCGCCGCGCTTCGACTTCACGCCCAAGGATCATGTTGATCTCGGCGCTGCGCTCGGGCAGATGGACTTTGACGCCGCCGCCAAAATCAGCGGCGCGCGCTTTGTTGTATTAAGCGGTCCGCTTGCGCGTCTGCAACGCGCCTTGACTCAATTCATGCTCGATGTGCATACCCAGGAGCACGGCTACACCGAAGCGTATGTGCCGTATCTGGTGAATGCCGACAGCCTGCGCGGCACCGGTCAGCTCCCTAAATTTGAGCAAGATCTGTTCGCCCTCAAGGGCGAGCAAAATTATTATCTCATTCCCACCGCCGAGGTGCCTGTCACCAACCTGGTGCGCGATCTGATTCTGCACGCCGACACCCTGCCGCGCAAATATGTCGCGCATACGCCGTGCTTCCGCAGCGAGGCCGGTTCCTACGGCAAGGACACGCGCGGCATGATCCGCCAGCATCAGTTTGAAAAGGTAGAGCTGGTGCAGATCGTGCGCCCGCAGGACTCGGACCAGGCCCTGGAGGTATTGACCTCGCACGCCGAGGCCATTCTGAAAAAACTGGAACTCCCTTACCGCGTTATCGCATTGTGCACCGGCGACATGGGCTTCGCCGCTACGAAAACCTATGACCTCGAGGTCTGGTTGCCCAGCCAGAATCGTTACCGCGAAATTTCTTCGTGCAGCAGTTTTGCGGATTTTCAGGCGCGCCGCATGCAAGCCCGCTGGCGCAATCCCGAAACGAATAAACCCGAACTCGTGCACACCCTCAACGGCTCCGGTCTCGCCGTAGGCCGCACCCTGGTGGCAATCATGGAGAATGGCCAGGATAAGGACGGCAACATCCGCATCCCCACGGCGCTGCGCCCCTACATGGGCGGGACGGAACTCGTAACGTCTTAGGGTCCGATTATGCCAACCCTTTTTCTAGTACGCTTCGCCTTCATCACTAGCCTGATCTTCTCCAGTGCAGCACAGGCGGACAAGCATCAAGACTATATCAAGGAAATCGGCAAGAGCATTGAGGCTCTTACGGAAGACAAAACACCCGCGCTCATCAAAAAAGCGGAGGCGGGTGATACGAAGGCGGAGCTGCTGCTTGGCATGGCCTATTTTTACGGGAAGGCTGTAAAACAGGATTACCGGGAAGCCAATAAGTGGTTCCGCAAGGCCGCCGAGCATGGCGATGTCGTTGCCCAATATCAATTAGGCGTGGATTACGCGGCGGGCTTGGGCGGAGAGAAGGATTATACGCAGGCCGCTAAATGGTACACCAAGGCCTCGAAGCAAGGCTTTGCAGAGGCGCAGTTTCGTTTAGGTACGCATTACAAGATGGGGGAAGGCGTGCCGCTGGATTATCCGGCGGCGGTGAAATGGTTTCGCAAGGCCGCCGACCAAGGTCACGCCGAGGCGCAGTGGAGCCTCGGCATCATGTACCAAGGCGGGGGTGGCGTTACCCAAAGTGATGCCGAGGCGCTGAAATGGTACCGTAAGGCCGCCGAGCAGGGTTTCGCCCGCGCTCAATATTTTGTCGCTACCATGTATCAAAACGGGAGAGGAGTTCCGGCAGATCTGACCACCGCCTATATGTGGTTCAAGATCGCGCAGCTGAGCGGGGAACCGTCTGCCGAAAGATTCGTCGTCGAGCTGCCTTTGAAGATGGCACCTGAAGACGTGGAGACTGGGGATAAAAAGGCTGCTGAGTGGTTAAAGCAGCATCCGCAGTAGGGCCGAATTCATTCGGCCTATCCGTCGAAACGGGTCATGGAGTGGAGTGGTGGCTCGAAACCTCCCGCACCAGCCCATCGCTGATCCAGCGGTGTAAAAAGCCCGCGGCAACCGCGGCGGTCTCCTCTTCCGCCATCCGCCGGCACAAGTCTTCGCACAGCTCGGCAAAATTTTTACCGGCGCGCGCACAGTCCAGGGCCGAGGCCTCCGAGTCGCTCAGCGGACGATAATAACTCTGGTAATCCTGCCGCCACACC
>DATMXC010000234.1:0-3124 GCA_035561915.1 Gammaproteobacteria bacterium | reverse complement strand
GTCCGAGACTGTGGGCACTGGAGGCGTTGCCGTACTGATCGCTGAGATAGGGCAACATCGCGTCCAACACCCCCTCAGCCAGCGGGGTGGTGGCGTTGTGGTCGAGGTAAACGGGCATCAGCCGGGGGTGACGGCCTCTTTTCCCCGCGCCGGTTTAGCCTGTTCGCGCGGGAAAAAATGCAGGAGTTCTTCCTGACGCGCGGAGACTTCTTTGACACCACGGCGCTCGATCAACTGGGCCAGGCTGATGTCATTCAAAAACTCATGAATCTGATTGCTGAGATCGGACCATAAATCATGGGTAAGACAGCGTTCTTCAGCCTGACAATTCATCTTGCCGCCACAGCGGGTGGCGTCCACTTTTTCGTCCACCGCGCTGATCACATCGGCGACCGAGATCGCGCCCGTTGGATGGCCTAATCTGTAGCCGCCGCCCGGGCCGCGCGCGCTTTCCACCAAGCCCTGTTTGCGCAGTTTGGCGAAGAGCTGTTCGAGATATGAGAGCGAGATGTCCTGGCGGCGGGCGATGTCGGCGAGCGTGACCGGTTTCTGCTGCTGGTGAATGGCCAGATCCAGCATCGCCGTGACCGCATAGCGGCCTTTGGTGGTTAATCGCATAGTGCTCTCTCCTTCATGAACATATTCGGCCGAATGAATTCGGCCCTACAGTAAACTTTACAACTCAATGGGGGTGGTCAGAGGCTTGTCCTTATCCGTTTGCATGTCAGACATTTCCACGTCCGGCAGCTTAACCTCCTCGATCTGCGCGCCTAACTGGCGCAGCGCCCGGTTCATCGCCTCGATCTGCTTATCCATTACGTGCACATGATCGAGCAGCGTATCAATGGCGTTAGCCACCGGGTCAGGCATGTCCTGGGTGCCGCCGTAGGCCTCGAAACCGATTTTCTTGGCGAAATCCTTGCGCCGCAGGGCCTCTTCGGCGGTAGAGCGCTTAACGACATGCCCCGGGATACCTACCACCGTCGCGCCGGAGGGGACGTCTTTGACCACCACCGCATTGGAGCCGATGCGCGCGCCCTCCCCCACCGTGATCGGACCCAATACCTTGGCGCCCGCGCCGACGACGACATTGTTGCCCAGGGTGGGATGCCGTTTTCCCCTGCGCCAAGTGGTGCCGCCCAGAGTCACGCCGTGATAAAGCGTGCAGTCATCACCGATCTCGGCGGTCTCGCCGATCACCACACCCATGCCGTGGTCTATAAAGAAGCGTCGGCCAATAGTCGCGCCGGGATGAATCTCCACACCGGTGAACCAGCGCGCCACGGTGGACAGCCAGCGCGCCAGCCACTTCCAGTTCGCGCGCCACAAACGGTGGGTCAACCGGTGCCACAGCACCGCATGCAGCCCCGGATAAGTGGTCAACACCTCCCAGGTAGTGCGCGCCGCCGGGTCGCGTTCAAAGGTGCAGCGGATGTCTTCTTTCAGACGCTCAAACATACTGCATTATATACCTGACTAATTTCGTCAACAATAGATGAGTCATGGTCAGCGTAAGGGTATATTAGATCCATGCAGCTTGGTGGCTGCCAAGGAGGTCCTACAAATGAATACCCCTGATATCGAAGCAATCAAAGCGAAGCAAAAGGCCATGTGGATGTCTGGTGATTACGGCAGGTTCGCACAGTATCTGGAGCCGGGCGCTCTGGAATTTTTTGCGCGCCTCAACATTGCTCCGGGAATGCGTGTCCTGGACGTTGCCTGCGGGGCAGGCCAGATCGCCATCCCGGCGGCACGGGCGGGCGCTGTGGTGAGCGGCGCGGATATCGCGGCCAATCTCATCGAACAAGCCCGGCAACGCGCTGAGCAGGAACATTTGCAAGCGCGTTTTGATGAAGGCGATGCGGAGCAGCTTCCGTATGACACGGCGAGTTTTGATCTGGTGGTAAGCCTGATCGGAGCGATGTTCGCGCCGCGCCCGGAACGTGTCGCGGCAGAGCTTGTGCGTGTGTGCCGCCCCGGCGGGCGCATCGTCATGGCGAATTGGACACCCGAAGGGCTCGTTGGACAAATGTTTAAGGTGATCGCCAGACATGTGCCACCCCCGGCTGGTATCCCCGCGCCGGTGTTATGGGGCGATGAAACCACCGTGCGCGAGCGTTTCCGTGACGGTGTGGCGGAGTTAAGCCTCACACGGCGCCCTTATGCGATTCAATACCCTTTTTCTGTTCCTGAACTCGTGGAGTTCTACCACACCTATTACGGCCCGACGCATCGCGCCTTCGCGTCGCTGGATAGCGAAGGGCAGGCCGAACTGCGCCATGATTTGGAACAACTCTGGGCTACGCACAACCGCGCCGCTGATGGAACTGTGCGCGTCGAGTCAGAATATCTGGAAGTAGTGGCGGTACGCAGCCCCGCCTAAGCCCCGGAACCGTCCGGCAACTTGCGCTGCGCGGCCGTCAGTATTCCGCGCAGGATGTTGATCTCGATCTTGTCCAGCCGGGCGCGGTTAAACAAACGGCGCAGGCGGCGCATGAGTTGACGCGGGTTGGCGGGATCGAGAAAGCCGATGTCTGTCAGCGCCTGTTCAAGGTGGGTATATAGCTGCTCCATCTCCGCCGCCGTGGCCGGTCCCGCATCGTCACCGGGGACTTCTGGGGCGGACTCCAGATTTTCCAGCATGATCTCATAAGCCAATATCTGCACCGCGGCGGCGATATTGAGAGAGCTGAAATCCGGGTTACTCGGGATGCGCACCAGGGCGTTGCAGCGTTCCAGCTCGCTATTGGTAAGACCGGAATGTTCACGCCCGAACACCAGCGCGACGGGTGCGCGGGCGCACTGTTCGATCACCTGCCGTGCACATTCGTGCGGTGTCAGCTCCGGCCAGGCAATGGTACGCTGCCTGGCGCTGGCGCCGATCACGAGACCGCACCCGGCCAGCGCCGCATCCAGCGTCTCGAAGACCTGCGCCCCAGCCAGGAGGTCATCCGCACCGGAGGCCCGTGCGGTGGCTTCGGCGCTGGGGAAGACTTTCGGGTGCACCAGGTAGAGGCCGGACAGGCTCATGGTCTTCATGGCGCGCGCGCAGGCGCCGATGTTGCCGGGGTGGCTGGTGTTTACCAGGACAATGTGGATATTGGAGAGAGACACAGATACAAGA
>DATMXC010000233.1:0-4032 GCA_035561915.1 Gammaproteobacteria bacterium | reverse complement strand
AGGTGCTCGAGGTTGCCCACCCCGCCGGAGGCGATCACCGGTACCGGCACGGCCTCGCTGACCGCGCGGGTGAGGGGGAGGTCGAAGCCGTTGCGGGTGCCGTCGCGATCCATGCTGGTGAGCAGGATCTCGCCGGCTCCGTAGTCGCTCATTTTTTTGCACCAGGCGATCACGTCAATGCCAGTCGCCCTGCGCCCGCCATGGGTGTAGACCTCCCAATGCTGTTCCGCCACTGCTTGCTTGGCATCTACCGCGACCACAATGCACTGTGAGCCAAAGCGCTCGGCCGCCTCCCTGACGAATTCCGGGTTGGCGACGGCGGCGGTGTTGATGGCGACCTTATCGGCGCCGGCGTTGAGCATGCGCCGGATGTCCGCCACGCTGCGGATTCCGCCTCCTACCGTCAATGGGATAAACACCTGGCTTGCGACCTGCTCCACCACATGTACCAGCGTGGCGCGCTCGTCGGCGCTGGCGGTGATGTCGAGAAAGGTGATTTCATCGGCGCCTTCCTCGTCATAGCGGCGGGCGATCTCCACCGGGTCACCCGCATCACGGATATTGACGAATTTTACGCCCTTGACGACTCGACCGGCGTCCACGTCCAGGCAGGGGATGATGCGTTTGGCTAAACCCATAGTAGCAAGTAGCAAGTAGCAAGGTGAGGCGCGAAGCGCCGAACGGCACGCCAGGGACGGCGTGACCGTGTTTCAAGCGGAGCGGGATGCGTAGCGCAGAAACCAGCTCTAAGGTTAAACCTAGTTTTCACGTGCTACTTTTTACTTTTTTTACTCAATTTGTCCGCCAGTTTCTGGCCTTCTTTGAAGTCCAGAGTACCCTCGTAAATGGCGCGCCCTACGACGGCGCCCATAATCCCCTCATCGGCGACCTTGCACAGGGCGCGGATGTCATCGAGATTGGTGACGCCGCCCGATGCGATTACCGGGATGGTAATCGCGCGCGCCAGTGCCACGGTGGCCTCTATGTTCACGCCGCCCATCATGCCGTCGCGGCTGATGTCGGTGTAGATAATGGCCTCCACGCCGTCTTTTTCAAAGCGCTGTGCGAGATCAATGACGTCGTGGTTGGAGAGTTTGGACCAGCCGTCTATGGCGACCTTGCCGTCCTTGGCGTCGAGACCCACCATGATGTGGCCGGGAAACTCCATGCACACGTCGGCCACAAAGTGCGGGGCGTTGACCGCCTTGGTGCCGATGATCGCATAATGCACGCCGGCGTCGAGATAGGATTGGATGGTGTCTTCATCGCGGATTCCGCCACCCACCTGGATGGGCAACTCGGGGTGCGCCTTCACAATGCGGTGTATGACCTCGGCGTTCACCGGCCGGCCTGCAGTGGCCCCGTTGAGATCAACGATGTGCAGGCGGCGCGCGC
Source organism: Gammaproteobacteria bacterium (assembly GCA_035561915.1). Taxonomy (GTDB): domain Bacteria; phylum Pseudomonadota; class Gammaproteobacteria; order SURF-13; family SURF-13; genus JACPZD01. The sequence goes on along the minus strand of DATMXC010000233.1, from coordinate 2,637 downwards.
CGGCCTTGACCCAGCGATCGGCCACGGCGAGCGGGTCGTCGGAAAATACCGTATCGTCGTCCATGCGCCCCTGGCGCAGGCGGACGCACTTGCCGTCCTTGAGGTCTATGGCGGGTATTAACAACATGGGTTTGTCGCCGTCAGCTTACGCATGACCACTCCATTGCAGAAAATTCGATAGCAGATTGAGTCCGGCGCGCTGGCTCTTCTCCGGGTGAAATTGCACGGCAAACACGTTGTTCCATGCGAGGGCGGAGGTGAAGTCATCAGGGTAGGCGGTGGAGCCGGAAATGAGCCGGGGATCCTCAGGGATGACGTAGTAACTGTGCACAAAATAAAATCGGCTATCCTGCGGGATGCCGGCCCATAGCGGATGGGCGCGGGTTTGATGCACCTGATTCCAGCCCATGTGGGGAATCTTGAGGCGTTCACCGGTCTTGGAGTCGGTGAGGCCATCGGCAAAGCGTTGCACCCGGCCGTGCACGATGCCGAGCCCCTCGCGTCCGTTATTCTCTTCGCTGAAGTCGAGCAACACTTGCAGGCCCATGCAGATACCCAGGAAGGGTTTGTTTGCGATGCAGTCGCGCACCACCTGATCCAGCCCGCGGTTTTGCACCTCGGCCATGCAATCGCGCATGGCCCCTTGCCCCGGGAATACAACGCGTTCGGCGGCGCGGATCTGCGCCGGGTCGCTGGTGACGTTGACCGTCACGCCGGGCCCGATCTTTTCTATGGCCTTGGCGACCGAGCGTAGATTGCCCATGCCGTAGTCAATCACGGCGACACTGTTCATAGCGGATTATTGGAAAACATACGGAGCAGAGTGGGCGCTGACAATACCTCCACAGGGCACCTCTAAAAATGCGTCTTTTGTCTTTATGCGGCGTTGAAATTCTGCTCGGAATGCTCATGTACTGCGTGTACACTCCGCTTCCTCGCAGAATTTCGCCTTGCCTAAAGACAAAATCCACTATTTTTAGAGGTACCCTATAGGCTACCTTTGGTGGAGGGGAGTTGCCCCTGCATGCGCGGGTCCGGCTCGACGGCCATGCGCAGCGCGCGCCCGAACGCCTTGAATACGGTCTCGGCGATGTGGTGGGCGTTTTTGCCGCGCAGGCTGTCTATGTGCAGCGTCACCATTGCGTGATTGGCGAAGCCCTGGAAGAATTCATGCACCAGATCAATGTCGAAATCGCCGACGCGCGCGCGTGGGAAGTCAATGTGGTAGTCCAGGCCGGGGCGTCCGGAAAAGTCTATCACTACCCGTGACAAGGCTTCGTCGAGCGGCACATAGGCATGACCGTAGCGGCGGATACCCACCTTGTCACCCAGCGCCTTCAAGACCGCCTGGCCGAAGGTGATGCCAATATCCTCGACGGTGTGGTGGGCGTCAATGTGTAGATCGCCGTCGGCGCGGATCTCGAGATCCAGCATGCCGTGGCGCGCGATCTGGTCCAGCATGTGATCGAGAAAGGGCAGGCCACTCTTTAAATTGGCAAGCCCGGCGCCGTCCAGGTTGACGGCGACCTCGATACGGGTCTCCAGGGTGTTGCGCGTGACGCTGCTGGTGCGCGGTTTCATGGCGGGCATCGTGGGTATTATAGGATAACTCTGTGCGAACGCCTAGTTATCATAACACGGTCTTCAGCGCGGTCAAAAACAGTCTATTTTCCTCGGCCGTACCCACCGTAACCCGCAGGCAATCCTTGAGTGGACCGCCGCTGTGGTCAAGATTTTTAATCAACACCGAATGGCGCTTGAGGCCGTCGAAGATTTCCGTCGCACGGCCAGCGGGCGTTCGGAATAAAATAAAATTGGCGCTGCTCGGATAGACCGTGAGGCCGGGTAGTTTGCAGAGCTCCGCGAAGAGCCGCTCGCGCTCGGTGATGATCTGCTCGGCCTGCGCCGTCAGTATGTCATGATGCGCGAGGGCGAACTCCGCGCTGATTTGGGTCAGCACGTTGATGTTGTAAGGCAGCCGGATTTTATTGATCTCCGTGAGCCAGGCCGGAGCGCCGATCAACGCACCGAGACGCAGCCCGGCCAGCCCCATCTTGGAGAGGGTACGCATCACCAAGAGATTGGGGTAGCGTTGCAGAGCATCCATGAAGCTCTTGCCGGCGAATGCGTGATAGGCCTCATCCACTATCACGAGACCCGGACACTCCTCGATGATCTCGCACACGGCCTGCTCGTCATACAGATTGCCGGTCGGATTATTAGGATAAGCGAGGAATACCGCTGCGGGTTGATGTTTAACAATCGCTGCGCGCATGGCGCTGAGATCGAGGGCAAAGTCCTTTTGTAAGGGCACGCCCACATAGTTCATGGCGGTGAAGGCCGCAATCATGCGGTACATCACAAAACTCGGCTCGGGTGCGAGTATCGTCCGGCCGGGCATTGCCACTGCAAGCGCAATCATCTGTATCAATTCATCGGAGCCATTACCCAGTACCATCTCGCACTGTGCGGGCACCGCCATGCTTTCCCTGAGCCGAGCGCGCAGCGTGTGCGCCTCGGGATCGGGATAACGGTTGAGTGGTGCGGAGCGTAACTGTTCCAGCCACGCAGAAATAATCTCCGGCGGCCAGCGATAAGGATTCTCCATCGCATCGAGCTTGACCATGCCCGTCGCAT